>CALFSF010000200.1 GCA_937917025.1 uncultured Paraburkholderia sp. | reverse complement strand
GGACCGCAAGCCGCGCCAGCTTTCCGGCGGCCAGCGCCAGCGGGTGGCGATGGGCCGCGCCATCGTGCGCCATCCCAAGCTGTTCCTGTTCGACGAGCCGCTGTCCAACCTCGACGCCAAGCTGCGCGTCGCAATGCGCGCCGAGATCAAGCTGCTGCACCAGCGCACCCGGACGACGACGGTCTACGTCACGCACGACCAGGTCGAGGCGATGACGCTGGGCGACCGCATCGCGGTGATGAAGGAAGGCGTCGTGCAGCAGTTCGGCGCGCCGCAGGATATCTATGATTCGCCTTCGAACCTGTTCGTTGCCGGCTTCATCGGCGCGCCGCCGATGAACTTCATTCAGGGTAAGGTGGTTGAAGCGGGTTCGGGTGTCGGCATCGAGCTGGATACGGGTGTTGCGCGCGGCGTGCTGAATCTGCCGTTCGATTCGGGCAAGGTCAAATCGCACGTTGGACGCGAGGTGATTCTGGGGCTGCGTCCCGAGCGTATTACCGACACGCGTAGCGCGCATAACGTCGAAGGCGGGCAGTTGCAGCCCATCGAAGTCAAGGTCGATGTGATCGAGCCTACCGGCCCGGATACGCTGGTGTTTGCGCAGGTTAACGGCAAGCGCATCGTGAGCCGCGTGCACCCGGCTTCGAACCCGCAGCCGCTGACGAATACGACGCTGCTGTTCGATGTTTCGAAGGCTGTTCTGTTCGATCCTTCGAACGAAGAGCGGATCGCTTGATCGGTTAGCGGTCGCTGCTCGAAGTCTTTCGCGAGAAGTGAGTACAACCCCGATGCGTTCCAGCGCGCATCGGGGTTTATTTCTGGTTTCAGGTCAAAAGAGTGAGGGGTTTAGCTTATGCGGCGCGGTGCGTACCCACCTCAATGCGGCAACCGCACATCCAGCTTGAACGTCACAAGCCGCGCGACGAGAATGAACGCAGTGCCGATCAGCACGCTATAAACCGTATCGAAGTTCATGTAATCGAGCAGAACATAGATCCAGCATCCGACGAACGCGCACGTGGCGTAAGGCCTCGAATCGCGCAGGATCAGCGGAACCTCGTTACACAGCACATCGCGAATCACGCCGCCAAAAACGCCGGTCAACACACCCATCATCACCGACGTGAACCACGGCATCTGCGCGTCCAGCGCGAGCGACGTCCCCGAGACGCTGAAGAGTCCCAGTCCGATCGCGTCCGCCACCAGCAGCACGCGCTCGGAAATCACCCGCGAGATTGCCCGGAACGTCACCGGCGCAAACAGCGACATCACGAAAATCACCAGCACGTAGTTCTGGTGCTCGACCCAGTAAAACGGGCGTCGTTCCAGCAGCACGTCTCGTATCGTCCCCCCGCCGAACGCAGTCGCGAGCGCCACCAGAAACGTCCCTACCGCATCGAGACGGCGCGTCCTCGCCTCGATAAATCCGGAAATTGAATACGCCATGATCGCAATCGCCTCCATGATGGCGAGTGCGAGCGTGAGCCTCGGATGCATCAACGACGCTCCTTCATGGCTTGAGCTGGTCGGGATGATAGTGATGGGCGGCCACGGCGGCCGGCTGCAGCAGCACGAGCACCGCGCCCGCGCCGCCGTCGTGCGGGCGAGCCTGACAGAACGCGATCACTTCCGATTTCTGGACGAGCCACGCGCGCACCTTGCCCTTCAACACCGGTTCCTTGCCGACCGAGCCCAGACCCTTGCCGTGAATCACGCGCAGACAGCGCAGCCCGCGCTTCACCGATTCGCGGATGAATTCGGCGAGCGCCTCGCGCGCTTCGTCGCGGCGCATTCCATGCAGATCCAGTTGCGCCTGCACGATCCACGCACCGCGCCTTAGCTTGCGTACGACTTCCCGGCTCACGCCCGGCCGGCAGTACGACAGCGTCTCGTCGGTCTCGAGAAGCACCTCGGGATCGTATTCGTCTGAGATCGCTTCGTGCAGGACGGCTTCCTCGTCGAGTTTCGTCTGCACGGGCAACGGAAGCGGCGGGTTGCGCGGCAGCGTTGCGCGCGGCGGCACGGCAAGCGGCGCCACCGATCCGATCTCGCGGCGGAACAGGTCGGCATCGGCGGATGCCTCGCGCTTTGCCTGCGCGGCTTCGGCACGCGCCCGCTCGTGTTTTTGCGTGTCGACCTTCAACGCGTCGCGCAATGCGCCGAGACCGGCCAGTCCGGCAGCGGGGTCGAGCAGCGGCTTTCTGGACGCGGCCGGCGCCTGCTCCGCACGCGGTGCGGCGACAGGGGCAGAACGGGGGCGTTTCGGTTCGCCCGGATGAGGCAGATTTTTCGGCATGACGGTGAGTCGCGCGGCAGGTTAAGTCATCATCGTACGATGCCTCCACTACGGACAGCATCGCGAGGCGTTCGCAACAGACATGCAATTGACGCCAGCAGGCACGCGCCAGATGCAAAAAGGGCCGCGTGCCTCGCGGCCGCGGCCCTTGATCTGCGTCGGGTGGCGCCCTGACGCTATTTTACCGGTCTGCTTCGGCGCTCATCACATGTTCGCCGATCGCTTCATCATGGAGCGTTTCCAGATAACGCTGCGCATCCAGTGCCGCCATGCAGCCCGTGCCGGCGCTGGTGATGGCCTGACGGTACACGTGATCCTGCACGTCGCCGGCGGCGAACACGCCCGGCACGCTCGTGCCCGTCGCATTGCCGGAGAGGCCGCCGTTCGTGATGATGTAGCCGTTCTTCATCTCCAGCTGGCCCGCGAAGATGTCCGTGTTCGGCTTGTGGCCGATCGCGACGAAGAGGCCCTGCAGGTCGAGATCGGTCGTTTCGCCGGTCTTCGTGTTCTTGATGCGCAGGCCGTTCACGCCGCCTTCGTTGCCCTTCACTTCGTCGAGCACGTGATTCCACTTGATGTCGACGATGCCTTCCTTCTGCTTTTCCAGCAGACGGTCGATCAGGATCGGCTCGGCGCGGAACCTGTCGCGACGGTGGATGACGGTGACCTTCTTCGCGATGCCGGCCAGATACAGCGCTTCTTCAACGGCCGTATTGCCGCCGCCGACGACGGCAACGTGCTGCTGCTTGTAGAAGAAGCCGTCGCACGTGGCGCAGGCGGACACGCCGCGGCCCATGAAGAGCTCTTCGGAAGGCAGGCCGAGATACTGCGCCGACGCGCCCGTCGCGATGATCAGCGAATCGCACGTATATTCGCCCGAATCGCCGATCAGGCGGATCGGCTTTTCGTCGAGCTTTGCTGTGTGAATGTGATCGAAGATGATTTCGGTGTTGAAGCGCTCCGCGTGCTCCAGGAAGCGCTGCATCAGCTCCGGACCCTGCACGCCGTTCGCGTCGGCGGGCCAGTTTTCGACGTCGGTCGTGGTCATCAGCTGGCCGCCCTGGGCCAGACCCGTGACGAGCACCGGCGAAAGATTGGCGCGCGCAGCGTAGACAGCGGCGGTGTAACCGGCAGGGCCGGAACCGAGAATCAGAACCTTGGCGTGTTTCGTGGGTGCGGGCATGATCGAAATCCGTAAAAAGCGTCTGGCTCGCCTGTGCGATGCCGGATGACTTGTGTCGAAACAGTAGATGGGTGTTCGTCCGGCATTATAAAGGGCGGGGCCTTTCGCCGCTTCATGAAGCTTTGTGATCGGATCGATAGCGTTCCGGACGTTTTTGCCGGATTTGGGCGATCTACGGCGATTTTCCGGCCGTTGCGGGCGGTGAACAGCCGTGGGCGGCGGTTACCGTCATTTACAGCCGTGGGCGTAACAGTGCGTTTACAATAGGCCGCATCGAATGAACGGCGGCCGGGCGTCTCCGGCAACCGTTCCGGGCCGTAACGCTACAGGATCAATGGCAAAAGCTACCTATTCCGCGAACGCGCAGGCATTGCCGCATCGCATGTCGCGCCTCTTCACCGAAATCCGCTGGATCTTGCAGGTCGCGCTCGGCGTTTTCCTGCTCATGGCGCTCGTCAGCTATACCCGGCGCGATCCCAGCTGGACCCACGCCGCGCAGGTCGACCACATCGCGAACTGGGCCGGCCGCGTCGGCGCCTGGACGTCCGATATCCTGCTGCTTCTCTTCGGTCTCTCCGCGTACTGGTGGGTCGTCCTGCTCGCGCGGCGCATTTCCGCCAACTATCGCCGCATTACCCGGCACGAAGCCATCGACGAAGACGCGCCGCGCGACAACAGCTGGCTCGCCGAAGCGTTTGCCTTCGCGCTGGTGCTGCTCGCCAGCGAAGGCATCGCAGCGCTGCGCATGTGGTCGCTCAAAGTGCAGTTGCCACGCCAGCACATGCCGGGCGGCGTGATCGGCGAGGCGGTCGCGCATGGCGTCTCGCACGCGCTCGGCTTCACGGGCGGCACGCTCGCGCTCCTGATCGTGCTCGCGATCGGGCTCTCGCTGTATTTCCGCTTTTCGTGGCTGTCGGTGTGCGAGCGCGTCGGCGAATCGATCATTTCGGCGGTGACGTTCGCGAAGCTGCGCCGCGAGGCGGGCCGCGACCGCAAGCTCGGCGAAGCGGCGGCCGTCAAACGCGAAGGCAAGGTGGAGCAGGGCCGCGTGCGCATCGAGGAACACGAGCCGGTGATGATCGTGCCGCCGGTGGTGAAGCCGGAGAAATCGGAGCGCGTCGAGAAAGAGCGCCAGGTGCCGCTTTTCACCGACCTGCCGGGCGATTCCACGCTGCCGCCCATCTCGCTGCTCGACCCGGCGCCCGCCATGCAGGAAACCATTTCCGCCGATACGCTCGAATTCACGTCGCGCCTGATCGAAAAGAAGCTGAAGGATTTCGGCGTCGACGTGAGCGTGGTCGCGGCGTATCCGGGCCCGGTCGTCACGCGTTACGAAATCGAACCGGCCACGGGCGTGAAGGGCAGCCAGATCGTCGGTCTCGCGAAAGATCTGGCGCGTTCGCTGTCGCTCGTGTCGATCCGGGTGGTCGAGACGATTCCGGGCAAGAATTTCATGGCGCTGGAGTTGCCGAACCAGCGCCGCCAGACGGTGACGCTCTCCGAGATTCTCGGCTCCGCCGTCTACGCGGACGCGGCCTCGCCGCTCACGATGGGCCTCGGCAAGGACATCGGCGGCAAGCCGGTGTGCGCCGACCTCGCGAAGATGCCTCACCTGCTGGTGGCCGGCACGACGGGCTCGGGCAAGTCGGTCGGGATCAACGCGATGATCCTGTCGCTGCTCTACAAGGCGAACGCGGAACAGGTCCGCATGATCCTGATCGATCCGAAGATGCTCGAAATGAGCGTCTACGAGGGCATTCCGCATCTGCTGTGTCCGGTGGTCACCGATATGCGCCAGGCCGGCCACGCGCTGAACTGGGCGGTCGCCGAAATGGAGCGCCGCTACAAGCTGATGAGCAAGCTCGGCGTGCGTAACCTCGCCGGCTACAACAACAAGATCGACGAAGCGGCGAAGCGCGAGGAAAAGATCCCGAATCCGTTCAGCCTCACGCCGGACGACGCGGAACCGCTGACGCGCCTGCCGAACATCGTCGTCGTGATCGACGAACTCGCCGACCTGATGATGGTGGTCGGCAAGAAGGTCGAGGAACTGATCGCGCGGATCGCGCAGAAGGCGCGCGCGGCCGGCATCCACCTGATTCTCGCGACGCAGCGTCCTTCCGTCGATGTGATCACGGGCCTCATCAAGGCCAACGTGCCGACGCGGATGGCGTTCCAGGTGTCGTCGAAGATCGACTCGCGCACGATTCTCGATCAGCAGGGCGCCGAATCGCTGCTCGGCATGGGCGACATGCTGTATCTGCCGCCCGGAAGCGGTTTGCCGGTGCGCGTGCACGGCGCGTTCGTATCGGACGAGGAAGTGCATCGCGTCGTCGACAAGCTCAAGGAGCAGGGCGAGCCGAACTATATCGAAGGCATCCTCGAAGGGGGCGTGCTGGGCGAGGGCGATGAAGGTTCCGCCGGTGCGGCGGGAACCGGCGCGGGCGGCGGCGAGTCGGACCCGCTTTACGATCAGGCCGTCGAGATCGTCACCAAAAACCGTCGCGCGTCGATTTCGCTGGTGCAGCGGCATCTGCGCATCGGCTACAACCGCGCCGCGCGGCTCCTCGAACAGATGGAGCAGTCGGGCATCGTCTCGGCGATGTCGTCGAACGGCAATCGCGAGATTCTCGTGCCGGTCCGCGAGGCCGATTGAGCCGGTTCGATCGCTGATGTCCGGCTGGCAACGATCAATATGCGGCGATGGCATGACGCACGTCATGCCATCGCCGTCAGTCCGGAAACGGCCGTGGCCGCGACTATGAATTCCTTCCATGGAGAAAGACATGCAGCAACAGGTCGGGCCCAATGCCCGTATTTCCCGTTCCGCTTTCCATCAGGCGACGCGTTCGCTTGCTCGCGTCGTGGGCGGTGTCGCGGCGGGCGCGTCGATGCTGTTCGCGTCGCAGGCGTTTGCGAGCGGAACGGAGCAGTTGAAGGCGTTCGTGTCGCAGGTGCATGCGGCGCGCGGCACGTTCGTGCAGCGCGAAATAAAGGCGCCGAGCGCGGCGCAGGGCGCGAGCGGCGCGCTTTCGACGATGCCGAAGTCCGGCGGCACATCGAGCGGCACGTTCCTGTTCGCGCGGCCCGGCAAATTTATCTGGTCGTACGAGAAGCCGTATGAACAGGTGCTGCAGGCCGATGGCGACAAGCTTTACGTCTACGACAAGGACCTGAACCAGGTCACGGTGCGCACGCTGGGCGGCGCGCTCGGCGCGAGTCCGGCAGCGATCCTCTTCGGCAGCAACGATCTCGACAAGAATTTCACGCTGCGCGACGCGGGCGTGAAGGATGGCATCGACTGGCTCGAACTCACGCCAAAAGCGAAGGACACGCAGTTTCAGCGCGTCGGCATCGGCTTTCGCGACGGCAATCTGGAGGCGATGGAACTGCACGACGTGTTCGGTAACGTCACGTTGCTGACATTCTCGAACATCCAGAAGAATCCGCCGCTCAAGCCGAACCAGTTCAAGTTCACCGTGCCGAAGGGCGCGGATGTGATCAACGGTTAAGCGTTTCCGTCCGTTTCGCTTTCGCCGCTCTCACCGTTTTCTGTGGCCGGCGGATGGGCGGCCTTCATGTCGTCGATGAACGCCTCGACGATATCCGTGCGGTGCTGCCGCGCGCGCGTGACCATCTGGAACGCGACGCGGTAGCGCATCGCGTTCGGATTCAGCGCGGCGAGCAACCCCGCCTTCAGATACGGCGCGGCGTAGTGCTCCGGCAGATAACCGAGATGGCAGCCGGAAAGCACGAGCATCGCGACCGCCTCCATGTTGTCGGCCACGGCCGTCACGTTCTGCGCCGCTGTCGAGCTTCCGGCTTCGGGTAGCGGATAGCTGCGCCACGCCCACGCGTGCTGCGCGGCTTCGGCCGGGTCGATGCCGCCGGCCCTCGCGAACAGCGGGTGATCCTTCGCGCAGTACGCGAGCTGGTCTTCGGCGAAGATTTCCGTGTATTCCAGCGACGGCACCCGGTGCCAGAAGTAGCCGATTCCCACCTGGATGCGCTCGCTCAGCAGCAGTTCTTCCAGCTCGCCCGGCGAGCGCACGAAGATCGAGAAGCGCACGGATTCGTCGCGCGCGCGAAAGCGGCGAATCGCCTCGCTGATCCGCGCGCTTGCCGACACCGGTGTGTGCCCGATCATGCCGATTCCCAGCGTGCCCACCAGCTTTCTTCCGACGTTGCGCGCCTGCATCCCGAACGTATCCATCGCCGAGAGCAAGGTGCGCGCGGCGTCGACGAACTGTTCGCCGCGCGCGGTCAGCGCGAATCCGCCGCGTCCACGCTCGCACAGCCGGTAACCCAGGCGCGTTTCGAGCGTGGCGAGCTGGGTGCTGATCGTCGACTGGCCGATGTTGAGCGTCGCCTGCGCGGCCGTCACGCCGCCGGCGTCGACGATTGCCAGAAACACGCGGATCAGCCGCAGATCGAGGTCGGTGAGTTGGGAGAACATGGCGTTGTGCGATGT
Organism: uncultured Paraburkholderia sp.; assembly: GCA_937917025.1. GTDB lineage: Bacteria > Pseudomonadota > Gammaproteobacteria > Burkholderiales > Burkholderiaceae > Paraburkholderia. The sequence continues at coordinate 4,656 of CALFSF010000200.1, read as the reverse complement.
GGCGCGATGGGCCGGAATGAAAACATCGATACCGATGAATGTAAAGTTTATTCTGTTCGCATTTTATCTTCACGAAAAGTGCACAAGAATGAGAATTCGAACGGGTTCCGGGTTGATCGGGATTACCCTATGTAAACCCGACCATCTCCGCACGATTTGCATCTCTTTCATGGGCGAGCCACGATGAAACCTTCTGCCTTCGTTTTCCCCGACGCCAACGCGGAGCATCCGCAACCGCTTTCGGGCAACCAGATGGCCCGCTGCGGCGGCATCACGACGATGATGCGGCTGCCGTATGTCGAATCGGCAGAGGGACTGGACGCGTGCTTCGTCGGCGTGCCGTTCGACCTCGGGACCTCGAACCGGACGGGCGCGCGTTTCGGCCCGCGCCAGATCCGCTCGGAATCGGTCCTGCTTCGCCCGTACAACATGGCGACGCGCGCGGCGCCGTTCGATTCACTGCGGGTTGCCGATATTGGCGACGTGGCGATCAACCCGTACAACCTGCTCGACTCGATCGCGCGCATCGAGACCGCCTACGACGAGATCCTTCAACACGGTGCGACACCGGTCACGCTGGGCGGCGATCACACGATCGCGCTGCCGATCCTGCGCGCGATCCACCGCAAGTACGGCAAGGTTGGTCTGATTCACGTCGACGCGCACGCGGACGTCAACGACACGATGATGGGCGAGAAGATCGCCCACGGCACGCCATTTCGTCGCGCGGTGGAAGAGGGGCTGCTGGATACCTCACGCGTCGTGCAGATCGGCCTGCGCGGCACCGGCTACGCGGCGGAAGATTTCGACTGGTGCCGCGATCAGGGCTTCGAGGTCGTGCAGGCCGAGGCGTGCTGGAACCAGTCGCTTGTGCCGTTGATGTCGCGCGTGCGCGAACGGATGGGCGACGGCCCGGTGTACATCACGTTCGATATCGACGGTATCGATCCGGCGTTCGCGCCGGGGACGGGCACGCCAGAAATTGCCGGGCTGACGGTGCCTCAGGCGCTCGAGATCATCCGCGGCTCGCACGGGCTGAACATCGTCGGCTGCGATCTGGTGGAAGTCGCACCGCCGTACGATCCGTTCGGTACGACCGCGCTGCTCGGGGCGAATCTCGCGTATGAATTGCTGTGCGTGCTGCCGGGCGTCGAGTACCGGCCCGCGTCGCGCGAGGCGTAAGAACCTGATGACCTGCGATGTGAATGGCCCGCGAATGTGAGCGGGCCATTTGCATTTACGCGTACGCTTCGCGTCGCGCGGAGACAAACGCGAGATAACACAGCGCGCCGATTGCAAGCGCCGGCAGGGTTGCGCCGAGATTCGGCAGCCATTGATTGATCGCCTGATAGGCCGCGATGCCGATTGCCCAGGCGATGAACGCGCCGACATGCCAGCCGCCCGAGAAACCATAACGCCCGCGCACGTCGCCGATCGCCGCCGCATCGATACGACGCTTGCGGACGATGAAGTGATCCACCAGCACCACGCCGAAGAGCGGCGCGAACACCGAGCCGATCAGCAGCAGGAAGTTCTGGTACTTCGCCATCGGCACGGCCAGCGCGATCACCGTGCAGACCGCGCCGAACGAAGCCGAAAGCAGCGGCACGCTCATGCGGGTCCAGAACGTGCCGGTCGACACAGCCGCCGAGTGAATATCGGCAAACGCGTTGTCGATTTCATCGATGAGGATCAGCAGCAGCGCGAGGCCGCCACCAGCCTGCGCGAGCGCCGTGGTCAGGAGCGCATCGCCACCGCCGGCAGCGAGGCCATAGATCGCGCCGAGCGCATAGAACCAGATGTTCGCGATGCCGTAGCCGAGCAGCGTGCCGCGAAACGTCTCGCCCGCGCGACGGCCAAAGCGCGTGTAATCCGCGATCAGCGGCAACCAGGATAGCGGCATCGCAACCACCAGATCGATCGCGCCGCCGAACGGCATTTCACCCGTGCCGGGGCGCTGCATCAGCGCGGCGAGATCGTGTTTCGCGAGCAGATTCCACGTGAGCCACAGCGCGCCCGCCAGCAGGAGCCAGATGCCCCAGGTGCGCAGGAAGCGCCGCACGAACGATAGCGGCCCGCTGATCGCGAGCAGCGTGGCCAGCACGCCGAAGATCACCGTCCAGGCGAGCGGCATCGAAAGGCCGAACGACTGTCTGGCAAGCGCATCGGCGGAGTCGCGCATCACGATGATTTCGAACGAGCCCCAGCCGACGAGCTGCACCGCGTTGAGCACGGCCGGCACCGAGGCGCCGCGCACGCCCAGCGTGGGCCGCAGCGACGACATGGCCGCGAGCCCCGTATCCGTGCCGATCACGCCCGCCAGCGCCAGCAGCACGACGCCGATCACGCTGCCGATGACGATCGCGGCCAGCGCATGCGGCAGCGACAGGCCCGGCACGAGCAGCGCGCCCGCCTGCGCGACCAGCAGGCCGATGCCGAGCGAGAACCACAGGGCGAACGCGTCGCCGGTGCGGAACGCGCGCCGGGAATCGGGCACCGGTGTAAGCGGAGCGTAAGTAGAGCCGGCTTCGCCGGAGACTGGATCGTTTGCCATCTAAAGGTGTCCCTGTGTGTTGCTGATTTTTCGTGATGCGACCGGCAACGCGCGCCCCGGGTTCGAAAACGCACGACCGCATGACCGCATTGTGCCGCGCGCGGGCCGCGCTGTGACCCTGGCCGGATGGCTAACGTCGCGTGCGCGCATCTCGCCACGGTCTGCCGGCTGTCATAATGCAGGACCGTGCTGGCATACCGACCGTGCACGCGTCTTGCTGTACCGAATGCGAGATTATCCACAAAACGCCATGTTTGAAGAAACCCGTGCCAACGTGCCACTCGCCGAGCGGCTGCGCCCCCGCACTGTCGACGAAGTGATCGGACAGAAGCACCTGCTGGGTCCGAACAAGCCGCTGCGCGTCGCGTTCGAATCGGGCGAGGCGCATTCGATGATCCTGTGGGGCCCGCCCGGCGTGGGCAAAACCACGCTCGCGCGCCTCATGGCCGACGCGTTTCATGCTGAATTCATCGCGTTGTCGGCGGTGCTGTCGGGCGTGAAGGATATCCGCGAGGCCGTCGAAACCGCACAGGTCCATCGTGCGCACGGCCATCAGACGCTCGTGTTCGTCGACGAGGTTCACCGCTTCAACAAGAGCCAGCAGGATGCGTTCCTTCCGCACGTCGAGTCGGGGCTGTTCGTGTTCGTCGGCGCAACCACTGAGAACCCGTCGTTCGAGGTGAACAGCGCATTGCTGTCCCGGGCCGCTGTGTACGTGCTGAAAAGTCTGGACGACAACGAGCAGCGCGAACTGCTCGATCGCGCGCAAAAAGAACTCGGCGGCCTCACGTTCACGGATGAAGCGCGTGATGCGCTGATCGGCTCCGCGGACGGTGACGGTCGCAAGCTGCTGAACAACCTGGAAATCGTCGCCCGGGCTGCCGCGCAGCAGAAGACGACGGAAATCGATGGCGCGTTGCTGGGCAGCGCGCTCACCGAAAACCTGCGCCGTTTCGACAAGGGCGGCGACGCGTTTTACGACCAGATCAGCGCGCTGCATAAATCCGTGCGCGGAAGCAATCCGGACGGCGCGCTGTACTGGTTCTGCCGCATGCTCGACGGCGGCGCGGACGCGCGCTATCTCGCGCGGCGCATCGTGCGCATGGCGTGGGAGGACATCGGTCTCGCCGATCCGCGCGCCGCGCGCATCGCGCTCGACGCCGCCGAGACCTACGAGCGTCTCGGCACGCCGGAGGGCGAACTCGCGCTCGCGCAGGCGATCATCTATCTTGCGGTCGCGCCGAAGTCGAACGCGGGCTATACGGCGTACAACGAGGCGCGCCGGTTCGTCGGCAAGGACCAGTCGCGCGGCGTGCCGGTCCACCTGCGCAACGCGCCGACGAAGCTGATGAAAGAGCTTGGCTACGGTCACGACTATCGCTACGCGCACGATGAGCCCGACGCGTACGCGGCGGGCGAAACCTATCTGCCCGATGGCATGCGCGAGCCGCACTGGTATGAACCGACGCCGCGCGGTCTCGAAGGCAAGATCGCCGACAAGATGAACCGCCTGCGGGAACTCGATGCGCAATGGCGCAGCGAGAACAGGCAGAAGAAAGACTGACCACGCGCAAAACGCCGCGCCGCGCGGCTGATCCGCCGGCCGGTTGCGCTAAAATCGCACCTTCACACAACGAATACCCGCCCCAATCCCATGCTCGACATCCAGCTGCTGCGCAAAGACCTCGACGGCGTCGCGAGACGCCTCGCCGACCGCGGCTATACCCTCGACGTGGCTGCGTTCTCCGCCCTCGAAGCAGAACGCCGCGCCATCCAGACCCGTACCGAAGAGATGCAGGCCCGCCGTAACAGCCTGTCGAAGCAGATCGGCGGCATGAAGGGGCGTGGCGAGGACACGTCGGCCGTGATGGCTGAAGTGGGCGGTCTGGGCGACGAGATGAAGGCATCGGCGGCGCAGCTGGAAGATATCCAGAAGCGTCTGTCGGATCTGCTGCTGGGCGTGCCGAACCTGCCGCACGAAAGCGTGCCGGCCGGCCGGGACGAGGCGGACAACGTCGAAGTACGCCGCTGGGGCACGCCGCGCCAGTTCGATTTCGAGGTGAAGGATCACGTCGATGTCGGTACGCCGCTCGGGCTCGATT
>CALFSF010000199.1 GCA_937917025.1 uncultured Paraburkholderia sp. | reverse complement strand
GCCAACGCCGAGCCATTCGTGCATCACGTGATCCTGCTCGCGAAACGCTTCGAACGTGCCGTCAAAGACGATCTCGCCGTGGCCCATCACGGCGATTCGGCTTGCGATGTCATGGGCGATGACGAGCCGCTGCTCGATCAGCAGCACCGCCACGCCGCGATCGCGAAGCCGCGCGAGACAGCCGCTGACCTGCGCGATGAGCGAGGCGGCAAGCCCTTCGGCCGGCTCGTCGATGACGAGCAGATCGGGTCCGCCGAGAAGTGCGCGCGCAAGCGTCAGCATCTGCTGCTCGCCGCCGGAGAGCGCGCCGGCGCGGGTCGCCCGTCGTTCGTGAAGAATCGGAAAGAGCGCGTACGCGTCATCGAACGTGAAGCGCGGTCGCGCACCTTTCGCCCGGCGCGGCGCCACGCCGAGTTCGAGGTTCTCATACACCGTCAAAGCCGGAAACACGTCTCGATGTTCGGGAACGTAGCCGATGCCGAGCCGCGCGATTTCGAAGGTGCGCCGCCCCGCGAGCGCCTCGCCCGCGAACTGGATGCGGCCCTCCGCGCGCACGAGGCCCATGATCGCTTTCGCGAGCGTCGAGCGACCGGAGCCATTGCGCCCCGCGAGCGCGACAACCTCGCCCGCCTCGATGCGCAGATCGACGCCAAAGAGCGCCTGGCTCGCGCCGTACCACGCACACAGGCCGTCGATGTCGAGCAACGCGGTCATCGGGCGGAGTCCTCGCCGAGGTAGGCCGCGCGAACGTGCCTGTCGGCGCGGATCGCTTCCGGCGTGCCCGTCGCGATCACGCGGCCCTGCACGAGCACGGAGACGCGGTCGGCGAGGCTGAAGACCGCGTCCATATCGTGTTCGATCATCAGCAGCGTGCGGCCGCGGGTTGCTTCGCGGATCAGTTCGATGGCCCGCGCGGCTTCCGCGCGGTTCATGCCGGCGGTCGGCTCGTCGAGCAGCAGCGCGGGCGCGCCGCCCGCGAGCGCGATGCCAAGGTCGAGCGCGCGCTGTTCGGCGTAGCTGAGGGTGCCCGCGAGTACGTCCCGGCGCGACGCGAGACCCACGGCATCGAGCACGCGCTCGACGCGCGCATCGAGCGCACGCGCATGCAGCCACCGGTGCCAGCCGCGCACGCCTTCGCCGTTCGCCGCGAGCACGGCGCAGCGCAGGTTGTCGAGCACCGTCAGGCGACCGAAGACGCCCGTCGTCTGGAAGCTGCGCGCGACGCCGCTCCGGCTGATCGCAGCGGGTGTCGATCGCGTCGTATCGATGCCGTTGATTTCGATGCGCCCAGCACTCACGCGGCCCACGCCCGCGATCAGGTTGAAGAGCGTCGATTTGCCCGCGCCGTTCGGGCCGATCAGCGCATGCCGCTCGCCGGCCGCGATGCTCAGGTCGACGCCACGAAGGATCGCGGTGCCGTCGATATTTTTCTCGACGCCCCGGAGGACGAGCGCGGGCGCGCCGGGTTTGATCGCGGATGGGATGCCGGGGGCCGCCGTCGCATGAGGTGTAGGGGTGGTGTTTGCGTCCGCAGCGGCTTGTGCAACGGCTGGCGCATTCCCGCGAAGCCATTCGAGACGTGCCCATTCACGTTGCGCGCGACGGCGCATTGACCAGCCAGCGAGCGCCAGCACGACAACCACTACGCAGATAGAGACGATCCGCGCGGTCGTGTCGATTGCAAGCGAATCAAACAGCACGACCTGTCCGCCCATTTCATCCGCCGACTGCATCGCATACGCGTACTGCACCGCCAGCACGACGGCCAGTACCCACGCCAGCCCCGCGCAGGCATCGGACAACGCGACGCCCGAACACGCACGCCATCCGTGCCGGCGCAATCGCATGGCGGCACGCGCCACCAGCCCGGCGACACCATCCGGTGAATGGACGACGATCACAATGAACAACAGCCCCAGGTAAAACAGCCACGCACGCGTCACGCTCGCCACCGCGACGCTGAAAAACACCAGCACGACCGCGCCCGCGACCGGCCCAAAAAACGCGCCAGGGCCGCCAATC
>CALFSF010000198.1 GCA_937917025.1 uncultured Paraburkholderia sp. | reverse complement strand
GGGGACGAGTTCGGGATCGTAATGACCGGCACCATCGACGAGCAGTTTCTGATTGCGTGGATGGAGCGTGTGCGCGCGCTGATTTCGGAGCCGATCTGGCTCGACGGCACCGAACTGTATGTGGGCTGCAGCCTGGGCGCGAGCCTCTTCCCGCAGGACGGGCACGACGCCGAAACGCTGATGAAAAAGGCCGACCTCGCGATGTACCGCGCGAAGGACATGGGCCGCAATACGTTCCAGTTCTTCCAGCCGGAGATGAACGCGAACGCGAGCGCGCGGATGAACCTCGAACGGCGCTTGCGGCGCGCGCTGCGCGACGGCGAATTCCTGCTGCATTATCAGCCGCAGGTGGATATCGCCAGCGGGCGGATTGTCGGGATGGAAGCGCTCGTGCGCTGGCTCGATCCGGAAGTCGGGCTGGTGTCGCCGGCATCGTTCATTCCGGTGGCCGAGGAAAGCGGGTTGATCGGGCCGCTGTCGGAATGGGTGCTCTACGAGGCGTGCCGCCAGAACATGACTTGGCAGGACGAAGGCTTGCCGCCGGCGCGCGTGTCGGTGAACCTGTCGGCGCGGCAGTTCGAACAGCGCGACATCGCGGTGCTCGTCAAACAGGTGCTTGCGCAGACCGGGCTCGAGCCGAAGTATCTCGAACTCGAACTGACCGAGAGCACGATCATGCGCAACGCCGAAGACGCCGTGACGATGCTCACCGAGCTGCACGCGCTGGGCATCGGTCTCGCCATCGACGACTTCGGCACCGGTTATTCGAGCCTGAGCTATCTGAAGCGTTTCCCGGTCGACCGTCTGAAGATCGACCGCTCGTTCGTGTCGGATATCGGCGCATCGAGCGACGATGAAGCGATCACGTCAGCGATCATCGCGCTCGCGCATTCGCTGAAATTGCAGGTGATCGCGGAGGGCGTGGAAACGTCGGCGCAACTCGATTTCCTGCGCGAACGTGCGTGCGACGAAATGCAGGGTTTCTATTTCGCGAAGCCGATGCCGCAGGAGGCGGTTCCGGCGTTGCTGCGGCAGGGGGCTGCCGTGTTATCGGTCGAGACCTGAAAAACACCAGCGCCGCGCCAGGGCGGCCTGGGTCCCGGCATGGAGCGAAGCGCCGCGCTTCACCAGCTGAAAACGCTTAATCCAGCGCCGGCAGCGCCCGCGGACGACGGTCGCTGTCGGTCGCGACATACGTGAGCGTCGCTTCGGTCACCTTCACGACGTGTTCGGCGAGGCTCATGCGTTGCGCGTACACCTCGACCGAAACCGTGACCGACGTATTGCCCGTCTTCACGATATCCGCGTAAAAGCTCAGCAGGTCGCCGACAAAAACCGGCTGCTTGAACACGAACGAATTGACCGCGATCGTCGCGACCCGGCCGTTCGCGCGGCGGCTCGCCGGGATCGACCCGGCGATGTCGACCTGCGCCATGATCCAGCCGCCGAACACGTCGCCATGCATGTTCGAATCCGACGGTTGCGGGACGACACGCAGGGCAGGCGGCTTTTGCGGGAGTTGGAGATTTTGGGTCATCGTGACATCCATGGAGCGGGTTGGCTTCGTGCCGGCGGGCTTCGCTTCGTATGGAAGAGACGCGCTTTTCACGCCATCGGCATGGCCGGTGCCCGGCCAGCGCGGCGAAAGCGGCGCCAGCCGGCTTCTGCGACAATAGGAAGATCAGGAATTGTACGGGAAAGCGCGCGCACCGGAAGCCCGCGGGCGGGCGCGCTCCGATACATTCGACACCCCCTCCCCACAGCCGACCTTCATGCGCCGTTATTCCGCCTCGTCCGAGCCTTCCCCGATCTCGACCCAGCCGCGCAACGACTGGCAGACGATCCTCTCGCTGCTGCCGTATCTCGCGACGTACAAGTGGCGCGTCACCTTCGCGCTCAGCTGCCTGATCGGTGCGAAGGTCGCGAACCTCGGCGTGCCGATCGTGATGAAGCGGATCATCGACAGCCTCGTGTCGGTGCAGCACCTGACGGCGCTCGGGCGCGCGGATCACGCGCCGGGCATCGTGCTGCTAGGCGGCGTCGGGCTGCTCGTGGTCGCGTACGCGGTGGTGCGGCTGTCGACGTCGCTCTTCACCGAACTGCGCGAAATCCTCTTTTCGAAGGTGACCGAAAGCGCGGTGCGGCAACTCGCGCTGAAAGTGTTCCGGCATCTGCACGCGCTCTCACTCCGGTTTCATCTGGACCGGCAGACAGGCGGCATGTCGCGCGATATCGAACGCGGCACGCGCGGCATCACGCAGCTCATTTCGTATTCGCTCTACAGCATCCTGCCGACGCTCGTCGAAGTCGGGCTCGTGCTGGGGTTTTTCGTCGTCAAATACGAGGCGTATTACGCGATCGTCACGTTTATCGCGCTTGCCGCGTACATCACGTTCACCGTGAAAGTGACCGAATGGCGCACGCACTTCCGTCGCACGATGAACGACCTCGATTCGCGCGCGAATTCACGCGCCATCGATTCGCTGCTCAACTACGAAACCGTCAAGTACTTCGGCAACGAAGAGTGGGAAGCGAAGCGTTACGACGAAAACCTGAAGCGCTATCGCACGGCGGCGATCAAGTCGCAGAACTCGCTGTCGGCGCTGAATTTCGGCCAGCAGACGATCATCGGCACGGGCCTCGTGTTCATCCTGTGGCGCGCGACGCAAGGCGTCATGGCGGGCAAGCTCACGCTCGGCGATCTCGTGCTGATCAACACGTTCATGCTGCAGCTCTACATTCCGCTGAATTTTCTCGGCGTGGTGTATCGCGAACTCAAGCAGAGTCTCACCGACATGGACCGCATGTTCACGCTGCTCGGCGCCACGCAGGAAGTGCCCGACCTGGAAAACGCGGCCACGCTTGCCGTGCGCGGCGCGCAGGTGCGGCTCGATCACGTGAATTTTTCGTACGAGCCCGAGCGTCAGATTCTGCATGACGTGAGCTTCACGATTCCGGCCGGCACGACGACGGCGGTCGTCGGACATAGCGGCTCGGGCAAGTCGACGCTCGCGCGCCTGATGTTCCGCTTCTACGATCTCGACCGCGCGACGGGCGGCGCGATCACGATCGACGGCCAGGATATCCGCGACGTGACGCAGGCTTCGCTGCGTGCGTCGATCGGCATCGTGCCGCAGGATACGGTGCTCTTTAACGACACGATCTACTACAACATCGCCTACGGCCACCCGACGGCGACGCGCGACGAAGTGATCGCGGCGGCGCGCGCGGCGCACATTCACGATTTCATCGAAGGGCTGCCGAAGGGCTACGAGACGCCGGTGGGCGAGCGTGGCCTGAAGCTGTCGGGCGGCGAGAAACAACGCGTCGCGATTGCGCGCACGATCCTGAAGAATCCGCCGATCCTGATCTTCGACGAAGCGACGTCGGCGCTCGACTCGCGCTCCGAACGCGCGATCCAGCACGAACTCGACCACATTGCCCGCGAGCGCACGACGCTCATCATCGCGCACCGGTTGTCGACGGTCGTACACGCGCAGCAGATTATCGTGATGGATCGCGGGAGGATCGTCGAACGCGGCACGCATGCCGAACTCGTGCGCGCCGGCGGCCTGTTCGCGCAGATGTGGGCGTTGCAGCAGCAACGCGCGGAACACGTGGATGAAGCGCCGGAACCGGCGACCGCAGCAGACAGCACCGGGCACTGACGCGCGATCGATGTGGATTCGCGCAAAGCGATCAACTGCAGGCGGATTCCGCCGCCGCGGCTGTTGCAACCGTCGCACGACGGCAGCGCGACGCGGCTACAGGCAACTAGCGGCGTGCCGTTAGCCTTTCGTTGAGCGCCTGCAACTGCGCCGGTGTGCCGACGTTCTCCCACAGTCCTTCGTATAGTTCGCCCGTGGCGCGCCCGCGCGCTATTGCATCGCGGTAATAGGGCGTCAGCGCGCGGCGCGTGCCGGGTTGCAGGTCGCTGAACATCCGCGTGTCGTAGAGCCCGATGTTGCCGAACGTGAAACGCGGCGACGCGTCGAGCGAAAGCACGCCGTCGACGAGCCCGAAATCCCCCGCCGGATGGAACGGCGGATTCGGCACCATCACGAGGTGCATGCCCGGCTCGGGCAGCGCGGCGAGCCGCGCGGCGTGACCATCGAGCGTGCCGTAGTCGAAATCCGCGTACACGTCGCCGCTGACCGCGACGAAAATTTCCGGCTTGCCCGCGTCTTCCAGCAGCGGCCGCGCCTTTGCGATGCCGCCCGCCGTCTCCAGCGCTTCGTCTTCAGGCGAATAGCGCAGCGCGACGTTCCAGCGCGAGCCGTCGCCGAGCGCGGCTTCGATCTGCCCGCCAAGCCACGCGTGATTGATCACGATGGTGTCGAAGCCGGCCCGCGCGAGACGCTCGATCTGCCACTCGATCAACGCGCGGCCGCCGGCTTCGAGCAGCGGTTTCGGGCGAGAGTCGGTCAGCGGACGCATCCGCTCGCCGCGTCCCGCGGCAAAAATCATCGCTTTCTTCAGGGAATTCACAGAGGAGGCGGTCCTGGGTGAAGAGGCTCAGAACGTATAGCCGATGTCGATCGCGCGGCCTTCCAGCTGGTCGAGCAGCTTCGCGAACGGTCCGAGCGGGCGATACCGTTCGGCCACCTTGCGCGCGTAGCCGATAAAGCGCGGCAGGTCGGCGAGGTAGTGCGGCTTGCCGTCGCGATAGTTGATCCGGCAGAAGAGCCCGAGTACCTTGATATGCCGCTGCAGGCCCATCCATTCGAGCTGACGGAAGAACTCGCCGAAATCGGGATCGACCGGCAGGCCGGCTTTTTTCGCGCGTTCCCAGTAGTACACGAAGCAATCGAGCTCGAACGCTTCGTCCCAGCTCAGAAAGGCGTCGCGCAGCAGGGAAGCGACGTCATACGTGATCGGGCCGTGGACGGCGTCCTGGAAGTCGAGCACGCCCGGGTTCGGGGTCGCGATCATCAGGTTGCGCGGCATGAAATCGCGCAGCATGAACACCTGCGGCTGCGCCCGGGCGCTCGCCACCAGCAGCGCGAACGTGCGATCGAGCACGCCACGGGTCTTGTCGTCGACGGCCTGATCCAGATGTCGTTCGATAAACCACTCGGGCATCAACTCCATTTCGCGGCGCAGGAACGCCTCGTCGAACGGCGGCAGGACGCCTTCCCGCGATGCGAGCTGCCAGCGGATCAGCGCATCGAGCGCGTCGCGCATCAGCGTGCGCGGGACGGTGCTGCCGGCTTCGCCCTGGGCTTCAACCTGGGCGTCGGTCAAGGCGCGCAGGTACGACTGCGTGCCGAGATCCGTGACGAGCATGAAGCCCGCGTCGAAATCGACCTCGAGCACGCGCGGCACGTGGACGCCCGCCTGCGCGAGCAGCTGCGCGACCTGCGCGAACTCGCGGCACTTCTCCGGCGGCGGCGCATCGACCGCAATCAGCGACGCGCCATGCTCACCGCTCGCGGCGAGCCGGAAATAGCGCCGGAAACTCGCGTCCGACGAAGCCGGCGCAAGCGAGGCCACATCGAGGCCATACCGGCCCGCATACGGGCGAAGCCAGGCGGTGAGCAGATCCAGACGGCGGTCGTCAGAGGGTGAGGAGGTGGCGCGGGCGCCGGAAGGCGTGGAAAAGGTCATGAAAACCCGAGGCAAATTCTGAGGGGCAACGTCTTGCCATATAATACCCCACGACTTTTTTGACGCGACTCGCGCCAGCTTTCGCCCCTTCCGTTTGAACGCCCGCCTTATCGATCGACAGATTGTGCATATTTGTCTGCAATCTGGCTGATACGGCCCGATTGTGCTGGCGGCGGACAGTAACGGCGTGGGCTGGCGGCGGGTCGATTCGCCAAACGATACATGCCGCCCAGACAGCTTTTCCGAACGACACCTTCTTGTGACGGCGTACCGCGCAAAAGGCGGCTCGTCGCGGCGTTGATCGCCGTGCCGGGCCTGATGCCCGCGCTCGCGCACGCCCAGCTGGTCGGCGACGCCGCGCAGGCGCAGCCTGTCGACGCGCCATGGGGCCTGCGGCTCGCCCCCCAGCTCGAGGAGCACCCGGTCGCGGGCGGACAGCGGCCCGCCACCTTCGTGCTCGGCGATTCGACCACGGGCACGAGCGGCCAGGACATGGCCGCGAAGGGTTCGGCCGAGGTGCGCCGCTTCACGTCGGTGATCAAGGCCGACGCGCTCCATTACGACGAAGACACCGACATGGCCGACGCCTACGGCTCGGTGCGCGTCATCAACAACGGCATTTCGTTTGCCGGCCCCGAGGCGCACATGCGCGTCGAGGCGAGCGAAGGCTACATGCCCGCGCCGAAGTACCACTTCAACCTGACGGGCGGTCCCGGCAGTGCGGAGCGCGTCGACATGCTCGACAGCGAGCGCTCCGTGTTCTCGCACGGCACCTACACGGCGTGCCAGTGCGAGACCGACCCGGCGTGGTACATCAAGGGCACCGAATTCAATTTCGACACCGGCGCGGACGAAGGCGTCGCGCATAACGGCGTGCTGTTTTTCCAGGGCGTGCCGATTTTCGCGAGCCCGTGGCTGTCGTTCCCGCTGTCGGGCGCGCGGCGCAGCGGTTTTCTGCCGCCGGTCGCGTCGCTCAGTTCGAACAACGGGTTCGAGCTGTCGGTTCCGTATTACTTCAACATCGCGCCGGATCGCGATCTGTTGCTGACACCGCGGCTCATCTCGAAGCGCGGGGTACAGACGCAGGCGACGTTCCGCTATCTGTCGCCGACTTACAGCGGCACGATTACCGGTGAATTCCTGCCGCACGACGCGATCACGAAGACCGACCGCTACGCGATCTACCTGCAGCACAACCAGAACTTCGGCAACGGGTTCGCCGGATACGTCTATTACAACAAGGTCTCGGACAACACCTATCCGGAAGACCTTTCGTCGACGACGAACCAGTTCCTGAACGGCACGCAGCTGCTGTACCAGCAGGAAGCCGGCCTCACGTACAACAACGGCCCGTGGTCCGTGCTCGCGCGCGAGCAGCACTGGCAGACGCTCGAGCCGTCGGTGCCGCCGTATTCGCGCGAGCCGCAGTTGAACGTGAAGTACACGAAGTACAACGTCGACGGCTTCGACTTCGGCGCGGAAGCCGACTACACGCGCTTCAAGATCACGCAGGACGATGCGACCGAAGGTCAGCGGTTGATGTTCAACCCGTACCTGTCGTATTCGGTGGTGGGTCCGGGCTACTTCGTGACGCCGAAGGTGCAATGGCACTTCGCGTCGTATGATCTGAGCAATATCGCGCCCGGGTCGCCCGCCGGGCAGCCGAAGAATTTCACCGAGTCGATCCCGACGTTCAGCTTCGACACCGGGCTGGTGTTCGACCGTTCGGTGCGGATATTCGGCGAGGATTACATCCAGACGCTGGAGCCGCGGCTTTACTACGTCTACACGCCGTATCGCAACCAGCAGTTCGCGCCGCTCTTCGATACCGCCGATTCCGACTTCGGTCTCGCGGAAATCTTCACGCCGAACACATTTGTCGGCGGCGACCGGATCGCGGATGCGAACCGGCTGACGGCCGCGATCACGACGCGCTTCATCAACCCGGCCACCGGCGACGAACGCGCGCGCTTCGTGATCGCGCAGCAGTACTACTTCCAGGACCAGCGCGTCACGCTGCTGCCGGGTCAGACGACCGCGCAGGCGACGCATTCGGACCTGATCGCGGGCGCATCGCTGAAGCTCGGAGCCGGTTTCGCGTCGGAAACCGCGTTCCAATATAATGCCGACAACAATCAGCTGACCAAAGCCAGCGTCGGCTTCGGCTTCAGTCCGGCATCGGGCAAGGTGATCAACGTTGCGTACCGCTACACGCGGGCGAACACCACGCTCGACAACCAGCCGATCAACCAGATCCTGATTTCGGGGCAGTGGCCGCTGACGCATCGTGTCTACAGCGTCGCGCGCCTGAACTACGATATGGGCGGGCACCGGCTGGTCGACGGCCTGCTGGGGCTGCAATACGATGCCGATTGCTGGACGCTTGGCGTGGGTTTCCAGCGTTACGCAAATGGACTGAATTCATCGGGCAGCCAGACGTCGAGCACGAAGTTCCTCGCGCAGCTGACGTTGAAGGGCTTGTCGAACGTCGACAACGGGCTGATCTCGGCGTTCCGCGCCAGCGTGCCGGGTTACACGCCGCTGCCGGCGGGCTCGCCGCCTCAGTCGCGTTTCACCAACTACGAATGACCGTCGTCCGATCATTTATAAAATGCGAAAAAACGGGCGGGGCGCGCCCGACATCACTGGAGTATCTGTGGCAATCATGAAAAAGCTTCGCCTCGCAACGCTCGCAGCGGGTCTCGCCGCCGCGGCGTCCTTTCTGCCGGTTTCATCCGCTGACGCACAGTCGCTCGGCAACAGTAACGGCGCGACAGTCGACACGATCGCAGCCGTGGTGAACAACGGGGTCATCACGCAGCGCGAGCTCGACCAGCGCGCCGGCCTGATTTCACGGCGTCTCCAGCAACAGAACGCACCGGTGCCGCCGGCCGACCAGTTGCGCACGCAGGTGCTGAACCAGATGGTGCTCGAACGCATCCAGCTTCAGCGCGCGAAAGAAGACGGCATCGTCGTCGACGACGCGACCGTGCAGCGCACGCTCGAGCGTCTCGCGCAGTCGAACGGCCTGACGCTCGACGTCTACCGCTCGCGCATCGAGGCGGAAGGGGTGCCCTGGACGGTCTTCACGAACGACGCGCGGACGGAACTGACCCTCTCGAAGCTGCGTGAGAAGGAAGTGGACAGCAAGATCACGGTGACGGACGGCGAAGTCGCGAACTACATCGCGAGCCAGCGCGGACCGAACCCCGGCCAGACCAGCGATCTGCACTTCGAGCACATCTTGCTGAAGGCCGCGCAGAACGCGCCGGAAACGGAAATCGAAGCGGCGCAGCAACGCGCGCAGGCGCTGTTGCAGCAAGCCACCGGCGGCGCGAATTTCGAAAAGCTCGCGAAGTCGAATTCGCAGGCGCCCGATGCGGCGAAGGGTGGCGACATGGGCTTCCTGTCGCAGTCGAAGCTGCCGCCCGAGTTCGTCACGGCGGCCTCGACGCTGCGTCCGGGCGAGGTGAGTCCTTCGGTGATCCGCACGGCGGACGGCTTTGAAATCGTGCGCCTCGTCGAGCGCCGCAACTCGCAGGGCTCGGCGTCGGCCGACGCATCGAAGCTGGTGCAGACGCACGTGCGCCACATCCTGCTGCGTGTCGGCGACGGCATGTCGGAGCCTCAAGCGCGTCAGAAGCTGCTCGACATCAAGCGTGAAATCCTGGCGAGCGGCGGCGACTTCGACAAGTTCGCGCGCACCTATTCGCAGGACGGCTCGGCGTCGCAGGGCGGCGATCTCGGCTGGATCAGCCCGGGCGAAACCGTGCCGGAATTCGAGCGCGCGATGAATTCGCTGCAGGACGGCCAGATCAGCGACCCGGTGCGCAGCGAGTACGGCTATCACCTGATCCAGGTGCTGGGCCGCCGCGAAGCCGAGGGCTCGATTTCGCATCAGATGGATCTGGCGCGCCAGGCAATCGGCCAGCGCAAGGCCGAGCAGGCCTACGCCGACTGGCTGCGTGAACTGCGCGACACCGCGTACGTCGATTACAAGATCGACCAGCCGGGCGTGCAGTAACGGTTACGGTCATGACCTCCTCCGCCCAGCCGCAAGGCGCCCCGCTGCAGATCGCGATCACGACGGGCGAACCCGCCGGCGTCGGTCCCGAACTGACCGCGCAGGCGCTCGCGGCTGCTGCGGCGCATTGGCCCGACGCACAGTTCACCGTGCTCGGCGATGCAGCGCTCATCGCACAGCGGGCCCAGACCGTGGGCGTCGACTGGGCGGCGCTCACCGGCGCGCACGCGGGCGGCCGCATCCGGATGCAGCACGTGCCGCTCGACGCGCCGTCGCAGGCCGGCAAGCTCGACGCGGCGAACGGCCGTTACGTGCTCACGCTGCTCGATCACGCGATCGACGGCGCGCTCGCGCACACGTTCGATGCGATCGTCACCGCGCCGCTGCAAAAAAGCACGATCAACGATGCCGGGGTGCCCTTCACCGGCCACACCGAATATCTCGCGGAGCGCACGCAGACGCCGCGCGTCGTGATGATGCTCGCGGGCCCCGGCCAGCGGCCGCTGCGCGTCGCGCTGGCCACGACGCATCTGCCGCTGAAGGATGTGTCGGCGGCGCTCACGATCGACGGCATCGTCGAGACGTTGCGCATCATCGATCACGATCTGCGTCATCACTTCGGCATTCCCGCGCCGCGCATCCTGGTCACCGGGCTCAACCCGCACGCGGGTGAAAACGGCTATCTCGGCCGCGAGGAAATCGACGTCATCGCGCCGGCGCTCAAGCAGGCAAACGACGCCGGCATCGACGCGCGCGGCCCGTATCCCGCCGATACGCTGTTCCAGCCGCGCTATCTGCAAGACGCCGACTGCGTGCTGGCGATGTTCCACGACCAGGGCCTGCCGGTCCTGAAATACGCCACGTTCGGCGAAGGCATCAACGTCACGCTCGGCCTGCCGATCATCCGTACTTCTGTCGATCACGGCACCGCGCTCGATCTCGCCGGCACGGGCCGCGCGGACGCGGGCAGCCTGATCGCCGCCATCGACACCGCCGTTTCGATGGCGCGCCATCGTCGCGCGGCCTGAACTCTTTTTTACTGTTTTTCCGATGTCCAACAGCCCAGGCAGCAGACAGCATCAGGGCCATTTCGCCCGCAAGCGGTTCGGACAGAATTTTCTGGTCGACATGGGCGTGATCGGTTCGATCGTCGACGTGATCGGGCCGAAACGCGGCGAACGCATGGTCGAGATCGGGCCGGGGCTCGGTGCGCTCACCGGTCCGCTGATCGAGCGTCTCTCGACGCCCGAAGCGCCGTTGCACGCGGTGGAACTCGATCGCGACCTGATCGCGCGTCTCACGAAGCAGTTCGGCGCGCTGCTCGAACTGCACGCGGGCGACGCGCTCGCGTTCGACTTCGGCGCGCTCGCCGCGCCGGGCGACAAGCCTTCGCTGCGCATCGTCGGCAACCTGCCGTACAACATTTCGAGCCCGTTGCTGTTTCATCTCACGACGTTCGCGCCGCGGGTGATCGACCAGCATTTCATGCTGCAGGACGAAGTCGTCGAGCGCATGGTCGCGGAGCCGGGCAGCAAGGCGTTCGGCCGCCTTTCCGTGATGCTGCAATATCGCTACGTGATCGACAAGCTGCTCGACGTGCCGCCGGAATCGTTCCAGCCACCGCCGAAGGTGAATTCGGCGATCGTGCGCATGATTCCGTACGCGCCGCACGAATTGCCGGACGTCGACGTGCGCACGCTCGGCGAAGTGGTCACGGCGGCGTTTTCACAGCGCCGCAAGATGCTGCGCAATACGCTCTCGGCGTATCGCGATGTCGTCGATTTCGATGCGCTCGGCTTCGATTTGCAGCGCCGCGCGGAAGACGTGCCGGTCGCGGAATACGTGCGCGTCGCGCAGACGGTGTCGGCTTCTCCGAAAGCGCGACCACGCGGCGCGGAACCCGCGTAACCAACGCACGCGTTTTACGCCAGGCGCGGCGCTGGCGCTGGCGCGGCAGCGTTTCAGGTAGCGCGCCGGCGCGCGGGCGCATTCACGAGCGCGATGCCGGCGAGCACCAGCATCGCCGCCATCAGAAACCGCAGACTGAACGATTCGCCGAGCAACAGCACGCCGAACGTCACCCCGAAGAGCGGTGTCAGAAACGAAAACACCGACAGGCGCGACGCCATGTAGCGCGTGAGCAGCCAGAACCAGATCAGATAGCTGATGAACGCGACCGCCACCGCCTGATACGCGAGACTCGCGACCACGAGCGGCGTGACCGTCGCCACGCGCACCTGCCCGAGCGGCACCGACAGCGCCAGCAGGACCACCGCCGATACCGCCAGCTGATAGAAGAGCGTCTTGCTCGCGCTCGTATGCGCGAGCTTCGTGGCGCGCACGACGACCGTCGTCGCGGCCCACGCGATGCCGGCGAGCACGCCTAGCGCATCGCCCGCGACGCCCGCGAGCATCGACGCATGGCTCTCCGACCCGGCGCGCGCGAAGCCGTCCGCGAACGCGAGCGCCATGCCCGCGAACGCGGTGATCACGCCGGCCCACTGAACGCGCCGCATGTGTTCGCCCCCGACGAACCAGTGCAGCCCGAGCGCCGTGAAGCAGGGCGCCGTGTACAGAAAAACGGCCATGCGCGACGCGCTCGTGAGTGTCAGGCCAAGAAAGATACAGACGAATTCTGCGGCGAACAGCACGCCCGCGAGCAGCCCGGCGCCGAGCGTGCCGTCGTCGCGAAAGAGCGGCGTGCCGCGCAGCCGTGCCCAGCCGTACACGAGCACGGTGGCGATCGTCGAACGCAGACCCGCCTGGAATACCGGTGGAAGCGCCGCATTCGTGCTCTTGATGGCGACCTGCTGGAAGCCCCAGATCGCGCACAGCACGACCATCAGCGCGATGGCAACGGTGTCGGGTGGACGGCGAACCGCAGCGGCGCCGGTGCTCATCGCGCGACCCGCGCAGCATGGACGACACGTGTGGCGACAGGCGCCTTCACGCGTGCTGTGGTGCAAAAACGCAGGATCATGGGCTGTCTCGTGTAAGGACAGGCCATACCATATCAAAAGGCGCGTGTCACCGATGCGATGACCCCACTCCGCGCACGTGCTTCCATTGCGCCACGCATGCACGGACCTTGTGGCCGCGCGTGACGCGCTGGAGTACATTCCCCGGACGTGTCACCGGCCTCTCGTTGCGGGAGTGGCCGTCATGCAAGGTTCGCAATCCTGCACTATCAGGGGAGACCGTATGACGAAGCTGACCAGGTGGCGTATTGCGCTGGTTCCGGCGGCGCTCGCGTGCCAGATGGCGCATGCGCAATCGGGCATCACCCTCTATGGAATCGTCGACAGCAGCATCCGCTATATGACGAACGTCGACCCGGCGGGCGATTCGAAACTCGTGATGGGCAACGGCGGCATGAGCGAGAGCCGCTGGGGCATGAGGGGCGTCGAGGACCTGGGCGGCGGCTGGAGCACCTTCTTCAAGCTCGAAAACCGCTTCTATCTGAACACCGGCCAGAGCGATCCGACGTTGCCGTTCTTCAACGAAGCACAGGTCGGCATCCGGTCCGCGTCGT
>CALFSF010000197.1 GCA_937917025.1 uncultured Paraburkholderia sp. | reverse complement strand
TGTAGTGGAAGAAGCAGCGGCGCAGGAAGGCGTCGGGCAGCTCCTTCTCGTTGTTCGAGGTGATGAAGACCAGCGGGCGGTGCCGCGCCCGCACGGTCTCGCGCGTCTCGTAGACGTGGAACTCCATGCGGTCGAGCTCGCGCAGCAGGTCGTTCGGGAACTCGATATCGGCCTTGTCGATCTCGTCGATCAGCAGCACGACCTGTTCGTCCGAGTCGAACGCCTGCCACAGCACGCCCTTGACGATGTAGTTGCGGATGTCCTTCACGCGCTCGTCGCCGAGCTGCGAGTCGCGCAGGCGCGATACGGCATCGTATTCGTAGAGGCCCTGCTGCGCCTTCGTGGTCGACTTGATGTGCCACTGGAGGAGCGGCATGCCGAGCGCCGCCGCGACTTCCTCGGCGAGCATGGTCTTGCCCGTGCCCGGCTCGCCCTTGATCAAAAGCGGGCGTTTGAGCGTCATCGCGGCATTGACCGCGAGCTTGAGATCGTCGGTGGCGACGTACTGCGATGAGCCTTCGAAGCGCATGGCGAACTGCTCTCCTGGAAAAAGACCAGTATAAGTCAGAAGCCCTGTTGCGCCGAAGCACGCTCGGGTAGGGTGTGAACCCGGCGCGGCCCGCGTGTGCCTGCACGTGCCGTGCCGGTGAAGTGTCCGTGCAGTGCCTTCAGCGCACCCTCGACGTACCCGCGATGAAGGCGTCGGCATGCGGGGCCGGCAGGGTAATGGCGGTCTCGCGCCTGCCATGTGGACGCCCGGCGTAGCGTCGCGGTACAATTAGCGCGATTTTTTTGGCCTGCGTGGCACCTCTACAAGAATAACGGCGCAGGCCGTTGCCTTTTCGGGCGCCCGTTTTCCCCTCATGCCAGGTTAGAACCTATGAACAGAATCGTCGGCAAACACCTCGTGATCGCAGCGCTGTCGGCGCTCGCAGGCTTTGCAGCCAGCGCGCAGGCAGCGGACGTCGTCGGCAACGCGAAGGCGGGCCAGGGCAAGGTCGCGATGTGTATCGGCTGCCACGGCATCCCCGAATATCGCACGGCGTACCCGGAGGTCTACCGGGTGCCGATGCTGGGCGGCCAGAACCAGGCCTACCTCGAAAGCGCGCTGCGCGCCTACCGGAAGGGCGACCGCCATTTCGAAACGATGCATGCCATTACGTCGTCGCTGTCGGATCAGGACATCGCGGACGTCGCGGCGTACTACGCGGCGCAGACATCCTCTTCGAAGAACAATCCCGACAAGTGACCGGTACAGGTCACCCACAGTTCACCACATTCGCGGGATAGGAGAATTCATGAAGAAGCCCCATCAGGCACTCCACACGGTATTGAAGGCCGCGTGCGCGACGGTTGCGACAGTTGCATTCACCGGCCTCGTCGCGGCAAACACGGCGCATGCCGCCGACGCCTCCAACGGCAAGGTGCTCGCCGACGCGCACAACTGCGCGGCCTGCCACGGTCCGAACCTGAACAAGCCGGTGAGCCCGGAATATCCGAAGCTCGCAGGCCAGCACGCCGACTACGTCTACTGGGCGCTGCGCCAGTATCAGATGGGCACCAGCAACCCGCACCTCGGTCGCAACAACCCGATCATGCAGGCGCAGGTGCAAAGTCTGTCGCAAAGCGACATGAAGGACCTCGCGGCCTACATCCAGTCGCTCGACGGCGATCTCGTGCAGAAGAAGTAAGCACGGCGTCTTTCAGCACGTCGAAACAAAACACCCTGCTTCTGGCAGGGTGTTTTGCTTTGGGGCTTCGGTATTGCATTCCGCGGGCTTCGGATCCGGCGCCCGCGGGCGGCATGACGGCGTGACGGTATGACGGCGTGGAGGCGGTCAGTCGCGTGATGCGCGGCGTTCGATGCGGGCGAGGTACGCGTCGGTGTCCGGCGGCGTGCCGGTGCGCTGCGCTTCCCAGATCGTTTCGCCGAGGCAATCCATGATCGCGTGCTGGGCGTCGTGCGTCGAACCGAGTCGCGATGCGAGCCGCTCGTGCGCCGCGCGGATGCCCGGCGGCTGGTCGATCGACAGCTGTTCGGTGATCGCCAGATGCATCGACAGATGCAGGAACGGGTTCGTCTGGCCGCGCTCCGGCGAGTAATCCTGCGACGGCGCGGCTTCGGCGTTCGTGAGGTCCGCGTGATACTCGGGGTGCTCGACGATCCAGTCGGCGGCAATCGCTTCGAGCGGCGTCAGGATTTCACCCGCGCGCTGCTTGCGCCAGGTGTCGGTGAAAAAGAGGCGAACTTCGTCGCGGCTGGGATTGAACATCGTGGGCTGTATCGAATGAGGAGGGCGTGCGTGTCGCAACCACAAGTCGCCATTTTACGTCGTTGGGCCAACGCTCGCTGACGGCGCGGGTTCTGGCGACAATGCGCGGCCGCGCCGACAGGGCCGCCTGCGATATTCGGCGTTGCCGTTCAAAGCTCGGGCGGCGGCGTCTTCGGCCGGTATTCGCACAGCGGCTCGATCGCGCAATGCCAGCATTCCGGCCGGCGCGCCTTGCACACATAACGCCCGTGCAGGATCAGCCAGTGATGCGCGTCGTGCTGGAACGCGGGAGGGGTGAACTTCTCCAGCGCGATTTCGACGGCGCGCACGTCCTTGCCCGGCGCGAGTCCGGTTCGATTGGCAACCCGAAAGATGTGCGTGTCGACGGCGATCACCGGATGGCCGAACGCGGTGTTCAGGATCACGTTCGCGGTCTTGCGGCCGACGCCCGGCAGACTCTCCAGCGCCTCGCGGTCGTCGGGCACTTCGCCGCCGAACTGGTCGAGCAGGATGCGGCAGGTCGCGATGACGTTCTTCGCCTTCGTGCGATAAAGACCGATCGTCCTGATGTAGCCGGCGACACCATCTTCGCCGAGCGCGAAGACCGTTTGCGGCGTGTTCGCGACCGGGAACATCTTGCGCATCGCCTTGTTGACCGACACGTCGGTGGCCTGCGCCGACAGCATGACGGCGATCAGCAGCTCGAACGGCGTCGTGTATTCGAGTTCGGTGGTCGGATGCGGGTTGAGTTCCTGCAGCGTCTCGAAGATCGCGCGGCGTTTGTTCGCGTTCATGCTGGCGGTCAGGGTTCCTGTGAGGGGTTGCCGGGAGCGTCTTCTGCCGCCGGGTCAATGTCGCTACCGCTGCCATCCCGCGCGACGCCAAGCCGGCGGCGGCGCGCTTCGGCGGCGTCGATCTGCGCCTGAACGTCGGCGCTGACCTGCTGTGTGTTCAGCGGACCTTTGCCTTGCGCCGCGAGTTCTTCCTTCTTCTTGCGGGCACGTTCGAGCGCCGCCTGGATGATCGCGCGTTTCTTCGCTTCGGGATCGTCGGCGAGCCCTGGCGACGGCGTGGAAGGCGCGGCAGCAACCACAGCCGCGCCGGACGCAGCCGCGACAGCGGGGGCGGCGCCTGGTGCCCGGCGCGCGGCGGCGCGCGCTTCGGCGGCTTCGCGCTCGCGCGCGAGCCGCGCGTTGCGCGCTTCGTAGCGTTCGCGGGCGGCGTCGGCGAGCGGTTGCGACCACGCATCCCATCCGGTGCGCTCGCCGGTGACCGGCACCATCGCGATACAGTCGACGGGGCAGGGCGGAACACAAAGATCGCATCCGGTGCAGAGCGCGGCGATCATCGTGTGCATCTGTTTAGGCGCCCCGACGATCGCGTCGACCGGACACGCCTGCATGCACAGCGTGCAGCCGATGCAGAGGGTTTCGTCGATGACGGCCACCGGGCGTGGACGCTCGACGCCGTTCTCCGGGTTCAGCGGAATCAGTGGCCGACCGAGCAGGCCGGCAAGGCGTGCGATGCCCTCGGCGCCGCCAGGCGGGCACTGGTTGTAGCCGGCCTCGCCGCTGGCGATGGCTTCGGCGTAGGGGCGGCAACCGGTGTAACCGCACTTTGTGCATTGCGTCTGGGGCAGCAGATCTTCGATGCGATCGGCTAGTGTTATGGAATCGGTCACGGTCACGACATCAGGGCTTGCGGGCGGCCGGGGCGGGGCATGAAGCGGAGCCCGTCCGGGGGCGCGACAACGGTGTACGGCACGGAGTGCGACAAGGCTGGAGCGCTTGCGCGGCGGGGCTTGCGCCAAATAAGGGATTATCGCCGATTTCCCTGATTGTGCTTCGCAAACCATGTGCCATAATCGAAGCGCTTTCTCGAAAGACCGCAACAGGGTGTTCCCCAACCATGGCGCGCCCGCTCAGTGCCGCGGGTACCTGGCCGAGGAGAGGAGAGGCCGGCGGCACGATCCGGATAACGCGGCTCACGAAGCACGATGCCACCATGAATCAGCCGAAAATCAAAAGAGATCCTGAAGGCACCCGTCGCCGCATCCTGCTCGCGGCGGCAGAGGAATTTGCAAATGGTGGGCTGTTCGGCGCGCGCGTCGACCAGATCGCCCGCCGCGCGGAAACCAATGAACGCATGCTCTATTACTACTTCGGTAGCAAGGAGCAACTGTTCACCGCTGTTCTGGAGCACGCGTTCAGCGCGCTCACCGAAGCCGAACGCACGCTCGACCTCGCCGGCTTCGCACCCGTCGAGGCCATCACGCGGCTCGCGCATTTCGTCTGGGACTACTACCGCGATCACCCCGAACTGCTTCGTCTCGTGAACAACGAGAACCTGCATGAGGCGCGCTACATGCAGAAGTCGACGCGCATCCGCGAAATGATCTCGCCGATCGTCTCGACGCTCGGCAACATCCTGGAGCGCGGCCAGCGCGCGGGGCTCTTTCGCACGAACGTGGATCCGCTGCGCTTCTACGTGACGTTGTCGGGGATGGGGTATTACATCGTGTCGAACCGCTTCACGCTCGAAGCGACGCTCGGCCGCGATTTCAGCTCGGCGAGCGAGCGCAGCGAAATCGTGCAGATGAACACCGAGTTGCTGCTGGCTTACCTGATGCGACGCTAGTAGCGACGCCCGGCGTGCCGCCGGTGCGTTACCTGTCTGTCGCGACTGTGACTGGATGCGTCGTGGGCCGCGCCGTTCATCGGCGCGGCCCACTGCATATTCGCGGCATCAGGCCTGCTGCGCTTCGACCTTTTCCTTCTTTTCCGCCTTGAGCGGCTTGTTGTGCTCGAGGATGAAGTCGCGCAGTTGCGGATAGATGATCGTGCGCCAGCGACGGCCCGAGAAAATCCCGTAATGACCGCACTTTTCGGCGGTGAAGTGGCGCTTGTTCTTCTCTGAAATGCCGCTGCACAGTTCCTGCGCGGCGCGTGTCTGACCGCTGCCCGAGATGTCGTCGAGTTCGCCCTCGATCGTGAAAAGGGCCGTGCGCCGGATATCCTGCGGACGCACCAGCTCGCCGGCCACTTCCCAGGTTCCTTCCGCCAGACGGAATTCCTGGAAGACGATCTGGATCGTCTCCAGGTAGTACTCAGCGGCCATGTCGAGCACGGCGTTGTATTCGTCGTAGAAGCGGCGATGCTGCTCGGCGTCTTCCTCGTCGCCACGCATCAGGCTCTGGTAGTAATCCCAGTGCGACGCGGCGTGCCGTTCCGGATTCATCGCGACGAAGCCGGTGTGCTGCAGAAAGCCCGGATAAACCTTGCGGCCGACGCCCGGATAGTTCGGCGGCACCGTGTAGATCACGTTGTTGTCGAACCATTCGTACGAGTGCTGCGTGGCGAGCGAATTCACCGCGGTCGGGCTCTTGCGGGCGTCGATCGGACCACCCATCATCGTCATCGTGCGCGGCGTGTCCTCGCCGCGGCTCGCCATCAGCGAAATCGCCGCGAGTACCGGCACGGTCGGCTGGCACACCGAGATCACGTGCAGATCCTTCGCGCCGATGTGACGGATGAACTCCTGAATGTATTCGACGTAGTCGTCGAGATGGAACGCGCCGTCTTCGAGCGGCACCATGCGCGCATCGATCCAGTCGGTGATGTACACCTTGTGGTCCTGCAGCAGCGTGCGCACGGTGTCGCGCAGCAGCGTGGAGTGATGGCCCGACAGCGGCGCGCACACCAGCACGATCGGCTCGTCCTTCAGTTGCGTGACGGCGTCGCTGTCGTCGGCGTAACGCTTGAAGCGCAGCAGGCGGCAAAACGGCTTTTCGATCACGGTTTGCTCGACGATCGGAATCTTGTGACCGTCTTTAACAATCTGGTGCAGATTGAACTCGGGTTTTTCGTAATCCTTGCCGAGCCGATACAGGAGTTCGTAGCCCGCGGACAGACGGGTGGCGCCCGGCACATAGGCCAGCGGGCTGGCCGGATTCGCGAAGGATTTCGACGCGGCGTGGGCCCAGGCGGTGAGCGGGCTCAGGAGTGCCCGCTGGAATTCGTGCATTTGATAGAGCATGGGTGCTCCAGCGTTAGTGTTGTTCGCGTAGGGCGGCGCAATAACGCGCAATGCGTTGTGGCGGGGCCGTTATGGGTTTTTGGTTCATTAATGGACCATTTGTTTATCGGCCGATACTGGAATTTCATGATATCGGACAAACCCCGATTGTGCAACGCAACAACCGTGCTGCGTCGCACGTAAGGAATATAAATAAATCAAGGGCTTGGCGACGCGCCCGGCAGCACTTCCTGGAGCGCCGCCTGCGCGGTGTCCGCCGGGCCGCCGGGGGCGGCGCCGTCCTGCTCGGGCTGGCCGGTGGCTTTCGCCATTTCCTGTTCGTGTTTCATCAGATTCAGGCCCGTATGAACCAGTGCAACATGGGAGAAGCCCTGGGGAAAATTACCAACAAGCCGCTTTGCCGCCGGGTCGTATTCCTCGGAAAGCAGCCCGACATCGTTCGCGAGCGACAGCAGGCGCTCGTACATCGCCGTCGCTTCCTTCACGCGGCCCTGCAAGGCGAGGTTGTCCACCAGCCAGAAACTGCATGCGAGAAACGTGCCTTCGCCGGGCGGCAGTCCGTCGTCGAATCCGGTCGTGCGGTAGCGCATCACGAAGCCGTCATGCAGCAGAAACTTTTCGACGCCCGCGACCGTGCCCGCGATGCGCGGGTCCGACGGCGGCAGGAAGCCGAGCAGCGGCAGCAGCAGGACGCTTGCGTCGAGTTCGTCGCCGCCATAGACCTGGGTGAACGCGTTCAACGAGGCATCGAAGCCCTTTTCGCAGACGTCGGCGTGAATCTGCGCGCGCACCGCATGCCAGTGATCGAGCGGCGCGGGCAGACCGAACGATTCGGCCGATTTGATCGCACGATCGAACGCGACCCACGCCATCACCTTCGAGAACGTGAAATGCTGGCGGCCGCCGCGGGTCTCCCAGATGCCTTCGTCGGGCTGGCTCCAGATATTTTCGAGGTGCTCGAGCATCGCGCACTGGATGTTCCAGGCGGTCTCGTCGGCCTGCAGGCCACCGACGCGCGCCAGATGCAGCGCATTCATCACTTCGCCGTAGACGTCGAGTTGCAGCTGGTCGACCGCGTTGTTGCCGACCCGCACCGGTTTGGCGCCCTGGTAGCCCGGCAGCCAGTCGAGTTCGAACTCCGGCAGCCGCCGCTCGCCGCCGATGCCGTACATGATCTGCAACTGCTGCGGCGAGCCCGCCATCACGCGTCCGAGCCACTGGCGCCACAGGCGCGCTTCGTCGTAGTAGCCGCCGCGCATCATCGCGAGCAGCGTGATCGTCGCGTCGCGCAGCCAGCAGTAGCGGTAATCCCAGTTACGCGTGCCGCCGAGCTGTTCGGGCAGGGAGGTCGTCGGCGCGGCGACGATGCCGCCCGTCGGTTCGTAGGCGAGCGCTTTCAGCGTGATCAGCGAGCGGCGGATCGGCTCGGCCCAGCGGCCGGTGACGGTGCCGCGCGCCGACCATTCGAGCCAGTGATTCTCGGTGCGGGCGAGCGCCGTGTGCGGGTCGCGCGCGGGCGGCGTGCGCAGATGCGACGCCGTGTAGGTCAGCGTGAACGGTACGCGTTCGCCGGCCGCGACCGTGAATTCGGCGACGGTGCGCAGGTTCTCGCCATGCACGTCGACGGGCGTGCGCAGCACGACCGTGTCGGGGCCGACAATGGCCTTGATGCCGCTGTCGCGGGCGAGGCGGCTGACCCACGGCACCGAGTAGCCGTAGTCGAAGCGCAGCACCAGTTCCATCTGCATGCGCACGGTGCCGCGTTTGCCGACGACGATCCGCACGAGTTCGGACGTGCCGTTACCAGGCGGCATGAAATCGATGACGGTGACCGCGCCTTCAGCGGTTTCGAAGTCGGTTTCGAGAACCAGCGTTTCGCCGCGATAGCGGCGCGACGTGACGGGCGCGGGCGCGCCTTCTTCGACGACGGGGGCGATCAGCCAGCGGCCGTTGTCCTCGGTGCCGAGGAGCGCCGCGAAGCACGCGCCGGAATCGAAGCGCGGCCAGCAGAGCCAGTCGACGGAACCGTTGCGGGCGATCAGTGCGGCCGTGTGGCCATCGCCGACGAGTGCGTAATCTTCAATGAGTGAGGGCATGGAGAAAGATATCAGGAGCGCATCGGGGGCGCATGGAGAGGTTCAGTCGGGTTCGCGCGCGAGGCTGCACGGCGGCTTGGACACTGACCCGTGTTGACCCGTGTGAAAGCGCCGGGTTCAGCACGAAATATCGGTAACCGTGACTGGCGTTTTGAAATATGGGTGCTTACAATCCCGACGTCTGCCCAGTAATTGGGAAACCGGATCCGGGCACTGCGCGCCGCGTCCGCTGTCATATTCGTGTGTTGCACTGTTCTGCCGTTTCGTATCGCTTTCACCCTTTCCACGCAACGCTGTTTTTCGAGGATTGAAGCCATGCTGAACCTGTCGAAATCGGATTGCATCACCATACTCTCCGCCGCCAGCAGCCTCGCCGACGACGCGATGCTTCCGCTCGATCCCGACCGGCTCGGTCTGTCCCGCAACGGGATGGAAACGGCAGCGGCATTTCTCGTCGAACGCGCCTGCTTCACGCGTTATCAGGAAAGCGACGGTCATTATGCCGTCGGTGGCCTGTCGCTGCAGGGCAAGCTGCGCCTCGACCAGCTTTCGAACGGCTGAGCGCCCGCCGGGAGGGCGCCGGTCTCGCGACCTGCGACGGGCGGCGATCCGCGCCGCCCGTGTTCACGATTACCCTGCGAAATGCCTCGGCCGCACGCGCGCGAGACGAACGCGTGCGCGCCGGCGCACGTCTGCCGCGGCCTCTACGAATCACAAATGCGTGCCGCCCATGCCGAAGAGACCGATGATCCCGATGATGATCAGATACAGCGCGACGATGTAGTTGAGCAGCCGCGGCATCACGAGAATCAGGATGCCGGCGATCAGGGAGACGAGCGGACCGAGACCGAGTGTGATGTTCATGAAAACTCCAAAGGTTGGAACTGTTCTTATTGAAAGTACGACCTGCTGGACATACGCATGAAGCAGTGACGTGACGTGACGCCGCGCCGCGTGGCCGGTGCCCGCCTCGCACGAAGTCTTTCCGGCTGTGCGCTCCGGCGCAACGCTTCTATACTTGCCGAAACACAGAACAATCACACAGGGCGCGTGGCAGACCAGTGACACCAGTCAAACCGGAACGATGTCAAAGGAGCCCGTCATGCATTTCCGTCATCGCGCAGCAGCATTTGCCGTGCCACGGTCTGTCCGCTCGATCATAAAAGGTTTCGTACTCATGGTCTCTATCGTTGCAACCCAGGCGCTTGCCCAGGGCGCCGCCGTCCCTGCCGATGGCGTGTATGACCTGCTGGTCGGCACCTATACGGCCGGCAGGAGTGAAGGCATCTACGTGTACCGCTTCGATACGAAGACCGGCGACATGACGGCCGTTTCGTCGGCGAAGACGGTGAATCCGTCGTATCTGGTGGTGAGCGGCGACCGGCGCCACGTGTATGCGGTCAACGAGCTGCCTGGCGATAATGGACCGGCGGACCAGCATGGCGGCGTCAGCGCGTTCGGCTTCGATCCTCAAAGCGGGCAACTCACGTTTCTGAACCGCGTTTCATCGGAAGGCAACGACCCGTGTTATCTGAGCATCTCGCCGGACGGCAGGTATCTGTTGACCGCCAACTATTCGATCGCGGCCGACCCCGGCGGCAGCTTCTCGGTGTTTCCGCTTCAGCCGGACGGCCAGGTTGGCGCGGCGGTGCTCACCGTTCATCATGAGGGCGGGGGGCCGGTGAAGGGGCGGCAGGACAATGCGCACGTGCATTCCACGGTCTTTTCGCCGGATGGCCATTATCTCTTCGTGCAGGATCTCGGCGCGGACAAGGTTTATTCGTATCGCTATACGCCAGATGGCAGCCGCGGCCTGTTCGGGCCCACGCAAACGCGCTACACGACGCTGAAACCCGGCTCCGGCCCGCGTCATCTGGTGTTCGGCCCAAACGGCAGGTATGCGTACCTGACAAGCGAGATGGGGGCGACCGTCGACACGTTGCGCCATGACGACGGCAAGCTCACGCTGCTGCAGTCGCTCCCGCTCACGAAGCCCGGTTTCAAGGGCGCGGTGGGCGGCTCGGCGATCCATCTGTCGCCGGATGGGCGCTTTGTCTACGTGACCAATCGCGGTGACGCGAACGAGATCGTGATCTTCGCGGTCGATCCGGCCAGCGGGCATCTGAAGCTCGTCGGGCATCAGTCGAGCCTCGGTGCGTCGCCACGCGAATTCGCGATCGATCCGACCGGCAAGTGGCTGATCGTCGGCAACCAGAACAGCGATACGGTCTATGTATTCCGCCGCGACGCGCAGACCGGACTGCTCGACGCGAACCCGAAGCGCTTCGATATCCCGGCGCCGGTGGATTTCAAGCTGGTCGCGCCGAACTAGACCGCAAGAGCGGGGCGCGTCCTCCTGCGCCCCGCGATGCCGTGACGCCGTGATGCCGTGAGGTAGCGCGGTCGCTTCGCGGTTACTCGGCGGGTCCGGGCGCCAGCACTTCACGACTGCCGTTGATGCCCATCGCCGAAACCAGCCCGGCGGTTTCCATCTGCTCGACGAGCCGCGCCGCGCGGTTGTAGCCGATGCGCAGTTGCCGCTGCACCGACGAGATCGACGCGCGCCGTGTCCGCACGACGAACGCGACCGCTTCGTCGTAAAGCGGATCGGCTTCGGCATCCGGTGCTTCGCCGAACAGGTCCTGCGCCGCGCCTTCGGTTGCCGGGCCGTCGAGAATGCCTTCCTCGTACTGCGGCTCGCCGAACTGCTTCAGATGCTCGACGATGCGGTGCACTTCTTCGTCTTCGACGTAAGCGCCATGCACGCGCTGCGGATAACCCGTGCCGGGCGGCAGGAACAGCATGTCGCCCTGGCCGAGCAGCGACTCCGCGCCCATCTGGTCGAGAATCGTGCGCGAGTCGATCTTCGACGACACCTGGAACGCGACGCGCGTCGGAATGTTCGCCTTGATGAGGCCCGTGATGACGTCCACCGATGGACGCTGCGTCGCGAGAATCAGGTGAATGCCGGCGGCGCGCGCCTTCTGCGCGAGGCGCGCGATCAGCTCTTCGATCTTCTTGCCGGCGACCATCATCAGGTCGGCGAGCTCGTCGATGACGACCACGATCAGCGGCAGCGGCGCGAGCGGCTCCGGTGCTTCGGGCGTCAGCGAGAACGGGTTGCCGAGCTTCTTGCCGTGCGCCTCGGCGTCGCGGATCTTCTGGTTGAAGCCCGCCAGATTGCGCACGCCGACGGCCGACATCAGCCGGTAGCGTTTTTCCATCTCGCCGACGCACCAGTTGAGCGCGTTCGCGGCGAGCTTCATGTCGGTGACGACGGGCGCGAGCAGATGCGGAATGCCTTCGTAGACCGACAGTTCCAGCATCTTCGGATCGATCATGATGAGGCGCACTTCCTCGGGCGTCGCCTTGTAGAGCAGCGAGACGATCATCGCGTTGATCGCCACCGACTTGCCCGAGCCGGTCGTGCCCGCGACCAGCATGTGCGGCGCCTTCGCCAGATCGGCGACCACCGGATGCCCGGTGATGTCCTTGCCCATCGCGAGCGTCAGGTTCGAGCGCGAGTTCTGGTAGACGTCCGCTTCGAGAATTTCCGACAGGCGGATCATCTGGCGTTTCGCGTTCGGCAGTTCGAGCCCCATGCAGGTCTTGCCGGGAATCGTCTCGACCACGCGGATCGACGTAAGCCCCAGACCGCGCGACAGATCCTTCATCAGCCCGACGATCTGACTGCCGCGCACGCCGAGCGCGGGTTCGACCTCGAAGCGCGTGATCACGGGACCGGCCGACGCGCCGACCACCGTCACCGGCACCTTGAATTCCTGCAGACGCTGCTCGATCAGCTGGCCGGTTTCCGCGAGCTGTTCGTCCGCGATCGGTTCGACGTCGGACGAGGTGCGTTCGAGCAGATCGAGCGAAGGCAACTCGATCTTCGATGCCGCCGGCGCGTGGAATTCGAAACCGGTCGGTGCGTGGCCGCGTGGCGGCGCCGGCGTGATGACAGGCGACGCGGACGGGGTTTCGGGGACGTCGAGGATTGCTTCTTCGCCTTCGGGCTCGTTCAGGGGGTCGACGGGTGCGGTGGCGAGGTCCGGCGTCGTCGCGGCGAGCGGTGCGCCAGGAAAGCGAACGATGTTCGACGGAGCGGATCGCGCTGGAATTGCGTCTTCGCTCGCGCTCACGATGTGTAGCGACGGTGCGACGGGATGTGACGTGGCGTCGCCATGTGCCGGCGTCGACGTGTGATGGTGCGATGCCGTCGACGAGCCGGTTCGCATTGCGGCGACGTCGTCGATGTCTTCCTCCGTGGAGTCCCACGGGGCGATGACCGACGCAACTGCGACTGGTGCGACTGGTGCGACGGTCGCGGTGACGGGCGGACCGGCCCCGGCGTCGTTTTGTTGCGCACTGTGATGTTCCGCGGGCGCGTCGGGCGACGACGCGGGTGCGAGCGGGATTTCCACCGCGGTGGAAATAGCGCATACCGGGTCGGCCGACGGTTCGTGTACTGGCGCCGTGTACGTCGGTTCGTCGCCCGCACGATCGGGAGCGTTCGATCCTGGCGCCGCATTCGCACCGGCGCTACCGGCTTCGGTCGCGTTGATGCGCGCGAGGCCCGCGCCCGCAAGCGTCGTCCAGCGGGCCGCGTTTTCCTCGATGCCGCGCAGCGTTTCCTGCACGCTCGCCGGTGGCCTCACGCGTGGAGCACTGATCGGCGAACGTGCCCAGGCTGGCTCCGGCGCAGG
>CALFSF010000196.1 GCA_937917025.1 uncultured Paraburkholderia sp. | reverse complement strand
TGTCGATGCACGCCGATCCCGTCGAGATCGGCACCGTCGAGGAAGAACGCGCGACGCTCGATGCCCTCGGCTTCGATCTCGCCGTGCTGTCGCCGAACACGCTCGCGATCCGCGCGGTGCCCGCGCTGCTGAAGGACGCCGACCTGCAGGCGCTCGCGCGCGCGGTCCTCGCCGATCTGCATGCGTTCGGCGGCTCGCGCGTGTTGACCGAGCGTCAGCACGAACTGCTCGGCACGCTCGCGTGCCACCACGCGGTGCGGGCAAACCGGCGTCTCACGCTTGACGAAATGAACGCGCTCCTGCGCCAGATGGAAGCGACCGAACGCGCGGACCAGTGCAATCACGGGCGCCCGACGTGGTATCAGCTGACGCTCTCCGACCTCGACCGGCTCTTCATGCGCGGCCAATGAGCGTGCGCGTCTCCACTCGTCTCCGCGCACAATGCGCCCGATACGCCCGCACATGACGTCACGCGAAGTCACGCCGATCGCCTGCCTGCTCGGACCGACCGCTTCGGGCAAGACGGCCGCCGCGCTGGCGTTCGCCGCGCGGCGGCCGGTCGAGATCATCAGCGTCGATTCGGCGCTCGTCTATCGTGGGATGGATATCGGCACGGCCAAACCCACCGCCGGGGAACGCGCGCTCGCGCCGCATCATCTGATCGACATCGTCGATCCGGCCGATGCGTATTCGGCCGCCGATTTTCGTGCGGATACGCTGCGGCTCGTCGGTGAAATCACGGCGCGCGGGCACGTGCCGCTGCTGGTCGGCGGCACGATGTTGTACTACAAGGCGCTGACGCAGGGGCTGAACGACCTGCCGGGCGCCGACCCCGGCGTGCGCGCGACGCTCGACGCCGACGCCGCCCGCGAAGGCTGGCCCGCCCTGCACGCCCGTCTCGCAGCGGTCGACCGGGTCACGGCGGCGCGCCTTGCGCCCAACGATTCGCAACGCATCCAGCGCGCGCTCGAGGTGTTCCTGCTGACGGGCCAGGCGATGTCGACGCTGCTGGAAGCGCCCGCTCGCATCGACGAAGCCGCGCGGCCCTGGCGCTTCACGCCGGTCGCGCTGGAGCCTTCGGATCGCAGCGTGCTGCATGCGCGCATCGAGCAGCGCTTCGACGCGATGCTCGCGGCGGGCCTCGTCGACGAAGTGCGGCGCCTGCGCACACGCGACGATCTGCATCCCGGGCTGCCTTCGATGCGATGCGTCGGCTACCGCCAGGTCTGGTCGTATCTCGACGGCGAAACGGACTACGACACGATGCGCGACAAGGGCGTCTTCGCGACCCGCCAGCTGTGCAAGCGCCAGCTTACGTGGCTGC
This sequence comes from uncultured Paraburkholderia sp., assembly GCA_937917025.1. GTDB lineage: Bacteria > Pseudomonadota > Gammaproteobacteria > Burkholderiales > Burkholderiaceae > Paraburkholderia. Next base: position 11,877 of record CALFSF010000196.1, on the reverse strand, counting down.
GTGGGATGCCCGAACGCGTGGTGATCGACTGCTGCGCGACCGACGCGACCCAGCAGGCGCTCGCGGCGATCGAAAGCATCCTCGGCGATACGGCCGCGCGGTGACGGCGTAATAAAAAAGCCGCCTGACGCACAACGTCAGACGGCTTTTCCTGATTTCCTGAAGCAAAGATCCGGGCTATCAGACCACCACGGTCTGCGCCTCACCTTCCCTGCTCTGACGCACGGTGCCGATCTTCCACACCTGCTCGCCCGCCGCGGACAGCAAGCCGGTCGCCTGTTCAACATCGTCAGCCGACACGATCACCGCCATCCCGATGCCGCAGTTGAACACGCGATGCATTTCCGCGTCCGCCACGCCGCCGTGCTTCTGCAGCCAGCCGAAGAGCGGCGGCAGCGGCCATGCGCGGTGGTCCAGCTCGGCCGTGAGGCCTTCGCGCAGCACGCGCGGAATGTTCTCGACGAGGCCGCCGCCGGTGATGTGCGCCATGCCCTTCACGGCGACTGTCTGCATCAGCGAAAGCAGCGGCTTCACATAAATATGCGTGGGCGCCATCAGCGCGTCGGCGAGCGAACGGCCGTCGAAATCGGCGTTCAGGTCCGGATTCGCGCGCTCGATGATCTTGCGCACCAGCGAGAAGCCGTTCGAATGAATGCCGCTCGATGCGAGACCCAGCACCACGTCGCCCGGGGCGATCGTGCTGCCGTCGATGATCTTGCTTTTTTCGACCGCGCCAACCGCGAAACCGGCCAGATCGTATTCGCCGTCCGGGTACATGCCCGGCATTTCCGCCGTTTCGCCGCCGATCAGCGCGCAACCCGCCAGCTCGCAACCCTGCGCGATGCCCTTCACGACCGTCGCCGCGGTACCGACGTCCAGCTTGCCGCACGCGAAATAGTCGAGGAAGAAGAGCGGCTCGGCACCCTGCACGAGGATATCGTTGACGCTCATCGCGACCAGATCCTGGCCGACCGTGTCATGCCTGTTCAGCTGGAACGCCAGCCTGAGCTTCGTGCCGACGCCGTCGGTGCCCGAAACGAGCACCGGTTCCTTATACTTTTTCGGCACTTCGAACAGCGCACCGAAACCACCGATACCGCCCAGCACGCCGTCGCGCAAGGTCTTTTTGGCAAAGGGCTTGATCGCGTCGACAAGGGCGTCGCCCGCGTCGATGTCCACGCCGGCGTCGCGATACGACAGGCCTTGGGCGTCAGGGGCGGATTTCGGTTGATTCATGGGGAAGAGCAAGAAGGTCGGTAAAATGCGATTTTACCCGATGCCAGCCGTCTGGCTGGAATTCATCCATTCGGACGACCCCAGGAAAACCCGCCTTGCAGCAGAATTCGCCTGTCCTGACGCCGTATCAGCGTCAAGCCTTCATCTGGGTCGTCATCGCGCTCGGGCTCGGCATCCTGTTGTGGCTGTTGAGTCCGGTCCTCACGCCGTTCCTGCTCGGCGCGATTCTCGCGTACATCCTGCAGCCGGGCGTCGCGTGGCTCGTGCGCCGGCGCGTACCGCGCAGCCTCGCCGCGCTGCTGATGATCCTGATCTTCGCGTTGCTGATGACGGCGCTCGTGCTGCTCGTCCTGCTGGTCGTGCAGAAGGAAGGTCCGCAACTGAAGCAGCAGGTGCCGCGGTTTTTCTCGCATGCGCATGACTGGCTGCAACCGAAGCTCGCGCTGCTCGGCGTCACCGACACGCTCGATTTCGCGAGCGTGCGCGATCTGGTGATGGGCCAGCTGGAAGGCAGCGCGCAGACGGTCGCGCTCTACGCGTGGACCTCGATCCGCACCAGCAGCAACGTGATGATCTCGGTCATCGGCAATGTCGTGATGGTGCCGCTCGTGCTGTTCTATCTGCTGTACGACTGGAACGCGATGCTTGCCCGCGTCCAGCTCTTCATTCCGCGCCGCTGGTACGACAGGACGATCCAGCTCGCCACCGACATGGACCACATGCTCTCGCAGTACCTGCGCGGCCAGTTGCTCGTGATGGGCGTGCTCGCCGTGTACTATGCGCTCGCGCTCTTCATCGCGGGCTTCGAGATCGCACTGCCGGTCGGCATCTTCACCGGGCTCGCGGTATTTATCCCGTATATCGGCTTTGCGACCGGCCTGATTCTCGCGCTCGTCGCCGCCGCGCTGCAGTTCGGCGACTGGTACGGCTTCGGCGCGGTGGCGCTCGTCTATGGCGTCGGGCAGATACTCGAAAGCTTCATCCTGACGCCGCGGCTCGTCGGCGAGCGCATCGGCATGCATCCGCTCACGGTGATTTTCGCGCTGCTGGCATTCGGGCAACTGTTTGGGTTTTTTGGCGTGCTGCTTGCGTTGCCTGTCAGTGCGATCCTGTCGGTCGCGCTGCGCGAAATGCGCGCCGGCTACCTGGCCAGCGCGCTTTACAAGTAACTGACTCCGGTTTTTATTGTGCTTCGTCAACTGACGCTCGATCTCGGCACCCCACCGCCATCGACATTCGACAATTTCTTCGCCGGCACCAACGCCGAGCTGGTTACGCGCCTGCGTGAGCTCGAAGGCGCGCTCGCCATCGGCCCGGTCGCCGACCGGACGTTCTACATCTGGGGCGAAACCGGCAGCGGCCGCAGCCATCTGCTAAAAGCGCTCGTCGAGAACGCGCAGCCCGGCTTCGCCCGTTTCGCGAGCCCGCAAAGCGGCCTCGCGGCGTTCGCGTTCGACCCGCGGGTCGCGCTCTACGCGATCGACGACTGCGACGGCCTGTCGGGCGCGCAGCAGATCGCGCTCTTCAATCTCTTCAACGAGGTGCGCGCGCATCCCACGAGCGCGCTGGTCGCGACCGGCGACGCCGCGCCGATGGGCCTCGCGGTACGCGAGGACCTGCGCACGCGGCTTGGCTGGGGCCTCGTCTTCCATCTCGCGCCGCTGCCCGACGAACGCAAGGCGGCCGTGCTCAAGCACGCCGCGCGCGAACGCGGCATCGCGCTCGCCGACGACGTCCCCGCGTACCTGCTCACGCACTTTCGCCGCGACATGCCGAGCCTGATGGCGCTTCTCGACGCGCTCGACCGCTTCTCGCTGGAACAGAAACGCGCGGTCACCCTGCCGTTGTTGCGCGCCATGCTTGCATCGCCCGAAAGCGGTGCCGACCCCAGAACGGCTCCGTCTTCATCCGCTTCAAGTAAAATGGGCCCCCATGACTAACCTTGCACTCTTCGACCTCGATCACACGCTCATTCCCACGGATAGCGACCACGAATGGGGGCGCTTCATGGTGAAGCACGGCATGGTCGACGCCGAAAACTTCGCGCGTGAAAACGACCGCTTTTTTGCCGACTACAAGGCCGGCCGGCTCGACATTCACGCGTATCTGATCGCGATGCTCACGCCGCTGTCGAAGTATTCGCGCGCGCAGCTGGCCGAATTCCACCAGAAGTACATGCACGAAGTGATCAAGCCCGCGATCGTGCCGGCCGCGCTCGAACTCGTGCGCGTGCATCGCGACGCCGGCGACCTGTGCTGCATGGTCACCGCGACGAACGAATTCATCACCGGGCCGATCGCCGAGGTGTTCGGCGTCGACAAGCTGATCGCGTGCGAAGCGGAAACCGTCGACGGTCATCCGCATTCGGACTACACCGGACGGCCGACTGGCACGCCGAGCTATAAAGAAGGCAAGATTGTCCGTACCGAGGCGTGGCTCGCTTCGCTCGGCAAGACATGGTCGGATTTTGAGCGCAGCTATTTCTACAGCGATTCGCACAACGACATCCCGCTGCTCGAAAAAGTCACCGACCCGATCGCGACCAATCCCGACGACACCTTGCGCGCCCACGCGCAGGCCAAAGGCTGGCGCATCCTCGAACTCTTTCAACCCACGTGATCAAAAAATTCATTCGCAAGCTGTTCGGACAGGATCCGGCACCCGCTGACACTCCGGATACCGCTGCCGCGCCGTCCCGGGCAGACGAACCGGCCGGCACCCGCACCGGCCGCAACGCCGCCGCGGCCGGTCCCGCCACGAAAACACGCCGCAAGCCGGCGCGCGCCACCGGCGCGAAGGCGGTGTCCGATCCGGACGTGCCCGTCATCATCTCGTCCGACATTCACGGCATCGATCCGTCGCTGATCTCGAAGAACGCGATCCGCGTGACCGAGGGGTTGCAGCAGGCGGGCCACCGCGCGTTCATCGTCGGCGGCGCGGTGCGTGACCTGCTGCTCGGCATCGCGCCGAAAGACTTCGACGTCGCGACCGATGCCACGCCCGATCAGGTGCAAAAGCTGTTCCGCCGCGCGCGCATCATCGGCCGGCGTTTTCAGATCGTGCATGTGCAGTTCGGCCAGGAAATCATCGAAACCTCGACGTTCCGCGCGCTGGTCGATCCGCCGGCCGCCGACGCCCCGCCGCCGCGCCGCCTGAAGCGCGACGAACTCGACCGCCGCACCCATGCGGTGGACGCAAGCGGGCGCGTGCTGCGCGACAACGTCTGGGGCGAGCAGCACGAAGACGCCACGCGGCGCGACTTCACGATCAATGCGATGTATTACGACCCGGCGACGGAGACGGTGCTCGATTACCACAACGGCATGGCCGACATGCGTGCGCGTCTCTTGCGCATGATCGGCGATCCGGCCACGCGTTTTCGCGAGGATCCGGTGCGCATGCTGCGTGTCGTGCGCTTCGCCGCGAAGCTCGGCTTCGAGATCGAGGACAACACGCGTGCGCCGATCGCCGAAATGGCCGACCTGATCAACAACGTGCCGGCCGCGCGTCTCTTCGACGAAATGCTGAAGCTGCTGCTCTCGGGTCATGCGCTCGCGTGTCTCACGCGCCTGCGCAGGGAAGGCCTGCACCACGGGCTGCTGCCGCTGCTGGACGTCGTGCTCGAACAGCCGCAGGGCGAGAAATTCATCACGCTCGCGCTCACCAACACCGACGACCGCGTGCGCGCCGGCAAGCCGGTTTCCCCGGGCTTCCTGTTCGCCACGCTGCTGTGGCACGACATGCAGCAACGCTGGCAGCAATACGAGGCGAAGGGCGAGTATCCGGTGCCCGCGCTGCACCGCGCGATGGACGACGTGCTCGACATGCAGACCGAGAAACTCGCGATCCACAAGCGCTTCTCGTCGGACATGCGCGAGATCTGGGGCCTGCAGTTGCGCCTCGAAAAACGCTCGGGCCGCGGCGCGCTGAAGCTGCTGGAACACCAAAGATTTAGAGCAGGGTATGATTTCCTCCTGTTACGCTGCGAATCGGGCGAACTCGATGAGTCGGTCGGTCAGTGGTGGACGGATTTCATCGATGGAGACATCGCCGCGCGCGAAGCATTGCTCACGCAAGGCGGGAAGGACCGGACGCCCAGAAAACGACGGCGGCGCAGCAGTGGCGCCAGAAGCCGCAAACCGGGCGACGGAATGGAGGGCGGCACGTCCGCAGGAACGCGTGAAGCCAGCGATGCGAGCCCTGACAGCTCGCACGAAGACTGACCGCGTCCGGCACGCGTCGTCGAACGTAAGTCGCAGGAAGCTATGCCATGACGGTTGCCTATCTCGGCCTCGGCGCGAATCTCGGGGACGCGCGCCAGACCCTGAAAGACGCTGTTGTATGTCTCGCACAACAGCACACCATCGCCGTGCTCGCCAAGTCGAGCATGTATCGCACCGCCCCGGTCGACGCGGGTGGCGACGACTATTTCAACTGCGTCGTGAAGATCGACACGACGCTCCCCGTGCGCCATCTGCTTGCGCTGTGTCATACGATCGAGCATCACTTCGGCCGGGAGCGTCCCTTTCGTAACGCGCCGCGCACGCTCGATCTCGACATCCTGCTTTTCGGCGACCACTGCATGGACGAGCCGGATCTGATCGTGCCGCATCCCCGTCTCACGGAGCGCGCGTTCGTGCTCGTGCCGCTCGTCGAAATCGACGCGACGCTGATCATTCCGCAGCGCGGCCGCGCCGCCTCGTTTCTCGAAGCCGTCGCGTCGCAGCGCATCGAAAAGATGAAATCGCCCTGTCAGTGCCCGGTGCTCGGCGCGCTGACGGGCAGGAAAGCCGAATCGTCCGGAGGCGGTTGCCGATGAATTCCACGCCGCTCACCGTCGTCGCGCCGGATCTGCGATCGCCGTTCCGCTATCTCGCGATCGAAGGCCCGATTGGCGTCGGCAAGACGTCGCTCGTGCGCCGCCTCGCGGAGCGCTGGTCGATGCACGCGATCTACGAGCGGCCGCAGGAAAATCCGTTTCTCGAGCGCTTTTACCGTGACACGTCGCGCTTCGCGCTGCAGACGCAACTTCACTTCGCGTTGCAGCGCGCCCAGCAGGTGCGCGACATCGCGACGGCGTGGTCAGCCGGCACGCCGCTCATCGCCGACTTCATGACGCAGAAGAACGACGTGTTCGCGCGCCTCACGCTGCCCGACGACGAATGGCAGCTGTATCGCGCGCTCGCTGCGCGCGTCGACGCGTCGGGGCCCGCGCCGGACATGGTCGTTTATCTGCAGGCGAGCCCGGAGGTGCTGTTTTCGCGCATCCAGAAGCGCGCGCTGCCGATGGAGCTCCAGATTTCCGATGCGTATCTGCGCGCGCTGTGCGACGCGTACAATGATTTTTTCTATCACTATGACGGCGCGCCCGTGCTCACGGTGAACGCTGAACATCTGAATCCGCTCGAATCGGACGCGGACCTTGCACTTCTGATCGGACGCATGGAATCGATGCGCGGTCGCAAGGAATTCTTTGTCAAAGGCACGTCGCTGTAGGCGGCGTCGCGCTTCTTATCCCCACGGACTGTCATGACCTATTTGCAGGAAACGAGCCGCAACGCCGTTACCGTGCCGAAACTGCAGGCGATGCGCGAAGCCGGCGACAGGATCGCCATGCTCACGTGCTACGACGCGAGCTTCGCGTCGCTGCTCGATCGCGCGGGTGTCGACGTGCTGCTGATCGGCGATTCGCTTGGCAACGTGCTGCAGGGTCATTCGACGACGCTGCCCGTCACGCTCGATGACGTCGCTTACCACACGGCCTGCGTGGCGCGGGCGAAGCCGTCCGCGCTGATCGTCGCCGATTTGCCATTTGGCACTTATGGGACGCCAGCCGAAGCGTTCGCGAGTTCCGTGAAGCTGATGCGCGACGGCGCGCAGATGGTGAAGCTCGAAGGCGGCGAATGGCTGGCGGATACCATCCGCTTTCTGGTCGAGCGCTCGATTCCGGTGTGCGCGCACGTTGGGCTCACGCCGCAATCGGTCCACGCGTTCGGCGGCTTCAAGGTGCAGGGCAAGACGGAAGCCGGCGCGAGCCAGCTGCTGCGCGACTCCGTTGCCGTCCAGGACGCGGGCGCGCAACTGATCGTGATCGAAGCGGTGCCGACGCTGCTCGCATCGGAAGTCACGAGGCAGCTGAAAATTCCGACGATCGGTATCGGCGCGGGGCTCGACTGCTCGGGTCAGGTGCTCGTGCTGCATGACATGCTGGGCATTTTCCCCGGCAAGCGGCCACGCTTCGTGAAGGACTTCACGCAAGGACAGACTGGGATTTTGGGTGCGGTCGAGGCGTATGTGCGGGCGGTGAAGGAAGGCTCGTTCCCGGGCGCCGAACATACGTTTTGACGGTGATGGCAGGTGCGGCGGGTTCGTGCCCGCGTGGCCGGGGCCACTAGTCCGCGCCGCGCTGGCAAGACGGCACGCCGCGTGCGTCGTCTGGCTGCGGTGCTTGCCGTTCAGCCTGCCAGCCGCGCCGCCAGCGCTCCACGCAGCGCATTACACAGCATCAGCGCTTCCGCGCGCTCCACATCCTCGCGCACGAGAACACGCTCGGCGGCCTGCAGATCAGTGTCCGCGAGCAGCACGCCACGCATCACGCCCGGCAGCACGCCCGATGACAGCGGCGGTGTCCACCAGCGCCCGTCGCACTTGACGAAGACTGTCGTGCGCCCGCCTTCGGTCAGTTCACCGCGGTCGTTGAAAAACAGCATGTCGAAGGCGCCCATCGACTCCGCTTCGTGCCACGCCCGGTCATATTCCGCGCGACGCGTGGTCTTGTGGTGCAGTAGTGCGTCGCCCGCCTGCATCGCGCCGTAACCGTGATCGGGTGCAAACAGCACGTCGACAACCCCGGTCCGCAGCGGCGCTAGCAACGCGGCAGTTAGTTGCGTCGCGCCCTCTTTGTCGATTGCCAGTCGCATGCGGTGTGGTGTCCCGGCCGTTAGTTGCGAACACTGCGCGACGATCTGTTCACGCGCCGCCGCTTCGTCGAACGCGAAGCCGAGATACCGCGCGCTCGCGCCGATGCGTGCCAGATGGCGCTCCAGATGCCGCACGCCGTTTTCGCGCGTTGCGTACATCGTTTCGAACAGCTGGAAGCCCGGATCGGCCTCCGACAGAAACCGTGCTTTCAACCGGCACTCCGCGTATTCATCGGCGGCGACGCTGTCGAGCACGATGCCCGCGCCAACGCCCAGTTGGCCCCGTCGCGCGCCGTCCGGGCCGCACGCGTCGAGCGTCAACGTACGGATCGCGACGGAAAGGCAAAAATCGCCGCATGCATCTTCTGTGTCTTGAGCCGTCGCGGCCGTCTTGCGCGAGGCCGGCGCCGCGCTGTCCGCGGAACGGGCCGCGCCAATCGCGGGCGCGGGCAACGGCTGCGGCGCATCGAGCCAGCCGATCGCGCCGGTATAAAGGCCCCGCGGCGTGCTTTCGAGCGCATCGATCAACTGCATCGTGCGATGCTTCGGCGCGCCCGTGATCGAGCCGCACGGGAACAGCGCCCGGATGATATCGGCGAACGACGTGTGCGCGCGCAACCGCGCTTCGACGGTCGACGTCATCTGCCACACCGACGCATAGGGCTCGACGGTGAAGAGCGCGGGCACGTTCACCGAGCCGGTCTCCGCGACTCGCGAAAGATCGTTTCGCAGCAGGTCGACGATCATCACGTTTTCGGCGCGGTTCTTGGAATCGTTCGCGAGGAATTCGGCGAAGTGCCGATCGGCCAGTGGGTCCGGCGAGCGTGGCGCCGTGCCTTTCATCGGCCGCGCGTGCAACGTGCGGCCTTCTTTTTCGACAAACAGCTCCGGCGAGCACGACAGCACCCAGTGGTCGTCGGGCAACGCGATCAGCGCGCCATAACGCACCGGCTGGCGCGCCCGCAGCCGTCGATACAGCGCGAGCGGCGTGCCGAACACGTCAAAATCGAGCCGGTACGTGTAGTTGACCTGATACGAATCGCCGGCACGCAATGCTTCATGGACGCCGGCAATGGCCTGTTCGAATCCGGCTTTGTCGACGCTTTCACGCATGCCGCCAACGCCCGCCATCGATGGTTCTTCTGGGCCGCCATCGCGCGCGGCGAGCCACGCATCGACTTCATCGTGCGAGTGCTTTTCGCATCGTTCGAACAATAAAAAACGCAGCGTGGCATTGCCACGCTGCGTTTTTTGCGACCGGAGCGAATCCCGAAGCAGCAGATTCCGGCCGAACTCATAGTCACCGAGTACCACGGCGTGCAAACCGTCGCGCAGGTCCGCCGCGACGGCGTCGCACACCATGTCGAGCGCGCCCGCATCCGCACACGCGCGCTCGCGCACAAAACCCGTGTACAGACGACTCGTCCGATGTGCCGCCGTCGAGTCGCAGTCGTCGAGCAACGCGAACACGGTGCTGCGTTCGTCGGTCACCATGGGTACCGCCAACTTCAGCGTTCCACTACCGTTAATCGAAGAAGCTCTTCACCCGGTCAAACCAGCTCTTGCTTTGCGGACTGTGCCGCGCGCCGCCCTCGACGAGCGACTTCTCGAACTGCTGCAGAATCTCGCGCTGACCTTCGGTGAGCTTGACCGGCGTCTCGACCTGTACATGAACGTAAAGATCACCCGCGATGCTCGAGCGCAAGCCCTTGATACCCTTCGCGCGCAGACGGAACGTCTTGCCCGACTGCGTGCCTTCCGGCACCGTGAAGCTCGCGCGGCCCGCCAGCGTCGGCACTTCGATTTCACCGCCGAGCGCCGCCGTCGTGAACGGGATCGGCATCTGGCAATGGAGGTCGTCACCGTCGCGCTCGAAGACCGTGTGCTGCTTGATGTGAATCTCGACGTACAGATCACCCGACGGACCGCCGTTGATACCCGGCTCGCCGTTGCCGGCCGAACGGATACGCATGCCGTCGTCGATACCGGCCGGGATCTTCACTTCGAGCGTCTTGGTTTCCTTGGTCTTGCCTGCGCCATGGCAGTGCGTGCAAGGCTCGGGAATGTAAGTGCCGGTGCCGTGACACTTCGGGCAGGTCTGCTGGATGCTGAAAAAACCCTGCGACATCCGCACCGCGCCCGAACCGCTACAGGTCGGGCAGGTTTCCGGCTTGGTGCCCGGCTTCGCGCCGGAGCCGTGGCAGATTTCGCACGAGACCCAGCTCGGCACGCGGATCTGCGTGTCGTAGCCGTGCGCGGCCTGCTCAAGGGTGATTTCCATGCTGTAGCGCAGATCGGCGCCGCGGTACACTTGCGGACCCGCGCGGCCACCGCCGCGTGCCGCGCCACCGGCCGCCTGGCCGAAGATGTCGCCGAAGATATCGCCAAAAGCATCGGCGAAGCCACCGAAACCCTGTTGACCTCCGCCCATGTTCGGATCAACGCCCGCGTGGCCGTACTGGTCGTACGCCGCGCGCTTTTGCGAGTCCGAGAGCATTTCGTAGGCTTCCTTCACCTCCTTGAAATGCTCTTCCGCATCCTTGTTGCCCGGATTGCGGTCGGGGTGGTGCTTCATCGCGAGCTTGCGATAAGCCTTCTTGATTTCGTCGTCGCTCGCGTTCTTCGCGACGCCCAGAACCTCGTAGTAATCCCGTTTCGCCATTTCGGTTCAACGCCAGCCGCGCAATCCGGCGCGGCGGCTCCTTATGAATGCTGGAGTCTTCCGACTCGTCCGGCCGCGTTTTTATCCGTTACAACGGACAAAATCCACGCCCTCCATAAAACAAATGTGCCCGGAGAACCCAAAGGGCTCGCCAGGCGCGCTCATCATCGACTCGCGGTCACACGCCCGAGCGGGCGCGAACCGTTCTGCAGCCGGGCGGCGCATCGCTTCCGATGCGCCGCCTTGCGGTTGGCGTCCAACCCGGCTTAGTCCTTCTTCACTTCCTTGAACTCGGCGTCGACGACGTCGTCTTCCGGCTGGCTCGCGCCGCCTTGCGACTGACCCGCACCGGCTGCCGCGCCCGCTGCACCTGCCGCGCCTTGCTGGGCAGCCTGCATGTCGGCGTACATCTTTTCGCCCAGTTTCTGCGACGACGTTGCCACAACTTCGATCTTCGCTTCGATCGCAGCCTTGTCGCTCGAACCGCTCTTCAGCGTTTCCTCGAGGTCCTTCAGCGCGGCTTCGATCTTTTCCTTCTCTTCGGCTTCGATCTTGTCGCCGTACTCGGTCAGCGCCTTCTTCGTGCTGTGAACGAGTGCGTCACCCTGGTTACGGGCATCGGCCAGCTCACGCAGCTTGTGGTCTTCTTCCGCGTTCGCTTCCGCGTCCTTCACCATCTTTTCGATTTCGGCTTCCGACAGACCCGAGTTCGCCTTGATCGTGATGCGGTTTTCCTTGCCGGTCGCCTTGTCCTTCGCGCCGACGTGCAGAATGCCGTTCGCGTCGATGTCGAAGCTCACCTCGATCTGCGGGACGCCGCGCGGTGCCGGCGGAATGCCTTCCAGGTTGAATTCGCCCAGCAGCTTGTTGCCCGACGCCATTTCGCGCTCGCCCTGGAACACCTTGATCGTCACGGCGCCCTGGTTGTCGTCAGCCGTCGAGTAGACCTGTGCATGCTTGGTCGGGATCGTGGTGTTCTTGTTGATCATCTTCGTCATCACGCCGCCGAGCGTCTCGATGCCGAGCGACAGCGGGGTCACGTCGAGCAGCAGCACGTCC
>CALFSF010000195.1 GCA_937917025.1 uncultured Paraburkholderia sp. | reverse complement strand
TGCTGGGCATACTGGGCGCGGCGATCGGCGCATCGGCACTGGCTCCGCTGCAGTATCGGGACCCCGCGCACGGATTTGCGTTCGGCACCGGTATCTGGGCCGTTTTCATGACAGTCGCCGCAGTGCTCACCGGCGCCTGGTTCGCGGGACGCTGCGCGCCCGCGCTCGGCTGGCTGCACGGCATTCTCGCGTGGGCGGTCGTGGTGCTGCTCACCGGCTACTTCGCGAGTTCGCTGGCTGCCAACACGGTCAACTTCGTCGGCAACATGGCTGCAACGACCGCGCAGGCAACGTCGGATAACGGCGCAATCGGCAAGACGGCGAATTCGCTGATGAACTCCGCGAAGCAGACGTTGCAGCAAAACGGCGTCAATGTTCCTGACGATAACGCGCAGTCCGCGCCGCCGTCCGATACGCAGATGCGCGAAACCGCCGATTCGGCGGCGAGACAGGTTGCGCGCACAACGTGGTGGGCGTTCGCGCTGCTCGTGCTGGGCGCGATCATCGCGACAGCGGCGGGGCAACTCGGCTTTCGTCACCAGCCGGTAGTGGAAGAGGGAGAGCGCGAACCGGTGGACACGGTCCCCGTGACGACGACTACCTACACCGAACGCACGACGACGACCGGCGCGCGCCGGCCCGTCTGACAAAGGATGCATGGAGCCCGGATGAGCAGGAAATAGCAGCGCGAACGGTTGCGGTCCGGACCACGCTGAACCATACCGCGTTTAATCGATGCGGCGCGTTTCAGCGTGGTCCGGGCCGCAGCCGTTTTGCGCGTGGGCGCCGCGCGCAACGCATTGAACGGAACGCGCGGGCACGCCCGTAAAAAGGACTTCGCGTAACCGCGCCGGCGCATGTTCAACGCGCAGGCGCTGTGCTATTGTCGGCGGCAGTGAAGCATGTCAACCAACCGGACCGGCAGCGCGCAAAGGTGGCCATGCAGGTTCGTACAAGGATCAAAGGATTGCCTCATGAACACAATCGGCGGCTCGCGACTGGCGGCTATTTTCTCCGACAATCAGGCCAGGTTGCTGTCGGAGTGGATGAGTCAACACTATGCGTCAGTGGCGCGCCGCGGGCTCGTGGACGAAGCGCAGTTGCGCACCCAGTTTTCCCAGTTCGTGACGCTTCTCGCACCGGCCTTCGCCGCGTCCACATCCAGTGAAATCCAGCAGCCCGCGTGGGCCGACGTGCGCGGTTTCCTCGGCGATTTTTCCGCGCAGCGGGCCCGTCAGGGCTTCACGCCCGCGGAGACCGCGCGCTTCGTCTTTTCGTTGAAACAGCCGCTTTTTGCCGTGCTGCACGAGAATCTCGCCAACGAGCCCGCCGCGCTCGCCGAGCTAACGTGGTCGATCAGCACACTGTTCGATGAACTTGGCCTCTACACCACCGAGGTGTTCCAGCAGAGCCGCGAGCAGGTCATCGTGCGCCAGCAGCAGGAACTGCTCGAACTGTCGACGCCGGTCGTGCAGTTGTGGGAAGGCATCGTCGCGCTGCCGCTGATCGGCACGCTCGATTCGGCGCGAACCCAGGTCGTGATGGAAAGCCTCCTGCAGAAGATCGTGGATACCGGCGCGGCCATCGCGATCATCGATATCACCGGCGTGCCCACCGTCGATACGCTCGTGGCGCAGCATCTGCTGCGCACCGTCGCCGCCGCGCGGCTGATGGGAGCGGACTGCATCATCAGCGGCATTCGTCCGCAGATCGCGCAGACCATCGTGCATCTCGGCGTGAACCTCTCCGATGTGATCACCAAGGCGACGCTCGCCGATGCGTTCGTGATCGCGCTGAAACTCGCGGGCAAGTCGCTCACGGCACCCACGGACTTCGCTGCCGCACCGTCGAACGGGACGGCCGGCATGCCGTCTTTCCGGTAGCCGCGATGGAACGCATTCCGATTCTGCGCATGGGCAACAATCTGATCGTGACGATTCAGGTGGACATGCATGACCGCCTCGCGATGACGTTGCAGGACGATCTGACGAACCGCATCGTCAAGGATCGTGCAAAGGGCGTGCTGATCGACATCTCGGGTCTCGATCTCGTCGACTCGTTCATCGGCCGGATGATCAGCAACACCGCGGCGATGGCGCGTGTGCTCGACGCGCGCACCGTGCTGGTCGGCATGCAGCCGGCCGTCGCCATCACGCTGGTCGAACTGGGGTTGACGCTCACCGGCGTGCGCACGGCGTTGAATGTGGAACGAGGCATGGCGCTTCTCGAGGATGGAGCATGGACATGACCGTCGCAAGCGATGTGCGCCCGCCCTTCGTGCCGCGTGGCGATTCATGAACCATGCCGATACGGGCGCAATGAGTGGCTGCATCACGATCGAAGCCGACGCGCCGCGCCATATCCTGCCGGTCACGAGCGACGAGCAGATCGTGCGTCTGCGTCAGTACGTACGTGAACGGGCGGTCGAGCAGGGCTTTTCGCTGGTCGACCAGACGAAGCTCGTGACCGCCGCCAGCGAGCTCGCACGCAACACGCTGCTGTATGGCGGTGGCGGCGAGGCGCAGTGTCATGTGCTCGAACGTGGCGGACGTCGCGGTGTGCGCCTTGCGTTCGTCGACCGCGGGCCAGGTATCGTCGACCTTTCCCGCGCGCTGACCGATGGCTTTACGTCGGGCAGCGGGCTCGGTCTCGGGCTGGGCGGCGCAAGACGGCTGTGCGATGAATTCGAGATCCGCTCCACGCCCGGAGAGGGAACGACAGTGACGATCACGAAATGGAAGCCCTGGTGAACGACAGCACGACGGCGCAGCAGCAGTTCCCGGTTGCCGATACGAGCCAGGTGGCCCATGCCCGACGCAGCGTCGGTGATCTGGCGCGCGGGCTCGGTTTTGCCGAAACAGCGGCGGGCAGGGTTGCGATCGTCGTCACGGAATGTGCCACGAACATGCTCAAGCATGCGGGTCACGGTGAACTGCTGGTGCGGCCCCTCGCGCTCACTCAACCGCATTCGACGCAGGTGCGCTTCGGCATCGAAATCCTCGCGCTGGACAAAGGCTCCGGCATTCGCGATCTGCAGGCGTGTTTCGAGGACGGCTACACGACAGCGGGCAGCGCGGGCACGGGCATGGGCGCGATCCAGCGGCAATCCGACGAACTCGATATTTGGAGCCAGCCC
>CALFSF010000194.1 GCA_937917025.1 uncultured Paraburkholderia sp. | reverse complement strand
TGCACCTCGGGCATGCGCCCGAGCCGCTTCTGCACGTCCTGCCCGTATTTCGGCGCGATGATGATGCCGACGTACGCGGAGATGCTTGCGTCGAGCACATCCTGGCCAAGCCGCACGCCATAGCCGGCGATCACGTTGGTCTTTTCGAGCCGCGCGATCCGCGCGATCACGGTCGTGCGCGCGACGCCGAGCTGGCGCGCGAGATTCGCCACGCTTTCGCGGGCGTTCTCCTGCAGGAGGGCAACGAGGTTGCGGTCGAGGTCGTCGAGCTGGTCGAGGCGCGGTGGTCTCATCGATGGCGGTCTGTCACGTTGAAGGAGTGCGTCGGTGCCGGGCGGGCATCCAGCACGGGATGCACGGATTATCACCTGCCGTCGCGCGGTAGCATGTAAAGCGCCTGCAAAATGAAGATCGCCATACCGGCGAATCTGTCCCCGGGCTATTTCCGGTTCGTTTCGGTTGTAAGGAGTTGTGGCAAAGCGGGCGGACGACACGGATATCGTGATACTAATAGCGCCCACGGCGAAGCGCGCAGGGAAAGCCCGCGGGGCACACGGCGCTTCGGCCCGACACGAACGGACATCAGGAGCCTCGATGAAAAAAACTCTCGTTATTCTCGCCTCCGCGCTGGCAATGAGCGGCGCATTCGCGCAAACCGCGGCCCCTGCATCGGCGGCGGCACCCGCGCCTGCCTCGGGCGCGGCACATTACGAACAGCGCGTCGAACAGCGCATCACGTATCTGCACACGCAGCTGAAAATCACGCCGCAGCAGGAACCGCAGTGGAAGGCGTTCGCCGACGTCATGCGCACCAACGGCGAAACGATGGCCGGTCTGTATGAGCAGCGCATGGCGGATAAGGACCAGTCGGCCCTCGACGACATGAAGCAGTATTCGGCGATCGCGACCGCGCATGCGGACGGCACGAAGAAACTGCTGGACGCGTTCGAGCCGCTCTACACGAGCTTTTCGCCGGATCAGAAGAAACTGGCTGATACGACGTTCCGTCATCCGTCGCGTGCGGAAGGCCATCACAAGCACAGTGGCAAGGGCAAGAAAAAGGCCGCCCCGGCAGACGAAACCGTCAAGCCGTAAGGCTGCGCGTCTGACGGTGTCCGTCAGGCAGGCCTCGATAGCCGTGACAACGCCCGCGTTTTATCGCGGGCGTTGTTGTTTCCGGCCTATGGTCGAGGCGCCCGGCTCGGGGTGCCACGGATGCGCGCGGACGGCTTTCGCGCTACCCTTGCGGCCTTGCAACCCGCGCATCCTTACCCGCCTCACGGCGACCTGAAGTCATGATCGAACTGAAGAATATCGACCTGCGTACCGATCCCGCCGCGCAACGCTACGTCAAGGACGAAACCGTCATCGTCGAATTCGCGCCGGGCGACGGCGAGCTGATGAGCCTCGAAGGCCCGAACCGTTACACGCGGGGCGACGCGCTGATCACCGGTTCGACGGGCGACCGGTGGGTCGTTTCGCGCGAACGCTTCGATGCGAAATACCTGCCCGCCGATGCATCCCGCGCGCACGGCAACGCAGGCGCGTATCGCAACCGGCCGGCCGTCGTGCTGGCAAAACGGATGGATGCGCCGTTCTCGATGGCGCGCTCGGCGGCAGGCAGCGACGTGCTGCACGGCACTGCCGGCGACTGGATCATGCAATACGCGCCGGGCGACTATGGCGTCGTTCAGGCCGCCCGCTTCGCGAAGGTTTACCGCCGCGCCGATTAACGCCGGCCAGGACGCCAGCGCCGGCGTTCAGCCCGTCACGCGAACGCTTCGTCCAGATCGACGGTGATCTCACGCGGCACGGCCTCGCCGTTCGCGTACATTTCCTCGAGCGAACCGAGCGTCGCTTCCACATACGCGCGCAATACCGCGAAGCTGCGGTCCCGCAGACGCGCCGGCGTCGCACGAAAGCGCGCGAGCGCGGCCGGCGCGATCACGATGCTCATCGTGATGCGCCGCGCGGTCGAACCGAAGCGCATCGCGACCCAGAGGACGGTCAGCACCGGCGTGCCGTCGTCGGCGGGACGCTCGATGAACTGGGTCTGCTCGGGGAACAGGTCGCTGATGACGCGCGCCAGTTGCTCGAAATCGGGGCTGGCGCACTCGTATTGCCAAGCTTCCATCGTCATCGTTATTGGCCAAAGGTTTCAGTGGATTGAACAGGATGCGACGGGCGGCGGAACAGCCTGACCAGCATGGTCGCCACGCCGAGCGCCACGACCACGTAGACGCCGTCGACCGCGACAAGCGGCAGCAGACGCGCCTGGAACAGCGCGGCCGGCAGATCGACCGCCGCGTGCGCGACGATCGCGAGCGGCAGGATCGCCTTCCACCCTGCCCGCACGCCGCGCCACATCAGCACCGACAACGCGATCTGGAACACGAGCGCCGCCACGCGTTCGACCGCGAAAATCCCCGCCGTCGCGGGCGACAGGCTCGCGAGCACCAGATGGATGCGCATCATCGATTCGGGCGGCAGGTTCGACAGGTGCGACGCGAGTTCACCGCGGTTTTCGAAGACGGCGAACACGATCCACTGAATCTGCACCAGCACGCCGACAAGCCACGCCTCGGCGCCGCCGTGACCGATCCCGTACGACAGCGCGGTGGCATTCGTACCCGCCGACGGCGAGCCTTTCTTCAACGCACGCTTGAGCAGCAGGCGCATCGCGATGAAACGCCCGGTTTCCTCGCAGATGCCGGCAGCGAACGCGCCGTAGATCACGAACATCACCGGATTCGACAGCAGCGCCGCCGTGGCTTCGTTCTGCTGCAGCACGAACGCGTTCAGCGCG
This sequence comes from uncultured Paraburkholderia sp., assembly GCA_937917025.1. Classification (GTDB taxonomy): domain Bacteria; phylum Pseudomonadota; class Gammaproteobacteria; order Burkholderiales; family Burkholderiaceae; genus Paraburkholderia. The sequence goes on along the minus strand of CALFSF010000194.1, from coordinate 2,822 downwards.
CGCTCGATCACCATCGCGAAGAACGCGAAGGCCGCCATGCCGGCGATCGCGTCGCGGCGCTCGAGCGCAAGCGGCGTGCGATAGCGGCGGTACAGCAGGATCGGTAAAGCGGCGACAAAGAGCGTCGCGAGCGCGAGGCATGTGAGGGTGAGCGGTGCTACGACCATGGGCTTCCTTGCGATAACCGGCGCGCACCCGCTGCGCGCCGCAGACCGCATGATCGCAGATCAGCGCCCGGTTGACCCGCGCACGATCAGTTCGCCCGCCAGCAGGCAGTTCCGCGCGGCCTCGGTCGCGCCGTCGATACGCTGGCTCAGGAACTCGAGCGCACGGTAGCCGATGTCATAAGTAGGCTGGCGGATCGTCGAGATGCCGGCCAGTTCGGCCCAGTCCGGATCGTCGAAGGAAAGCAGCGCGACGCGCTCCTGCCAGTGCGCGCCGTAGCGCGACTTCAGGTGCAGCGCGATCCGCAGCGCCACCGGCGCATTCGCCGTGAACCACGCGATGCGACGGCCGGCCGCAGCGGCCGCATCGACGGCATGGTCGAGCGCGGCGAGCGCGCGCTGGACGGCGGCTTCATCGCCGAGATCGAGTACGACCGTCAGGCCGTGCGCGCCACGCGCGCCGCGCATCACATCGCCGAACGCCGCCTCGCGCTGGCGGCGCGAACTGATATTGTCGAACGGCTGCACGATGAAACAGATTTCGTCGAAGCCGCGTTCGAGCAGGTGCCGGGTGCCCAGTTGCGCGGCCGCTGTGTTGTCGAGGCCGACCATGTCGGCGTCGAGCCCGTCGACGCTGCGGTCGACCAGCACGGCCGGAATGCCGCCGCCACCCAGCGGCCGCAGCATTTCCTCGCCCACGCCGAGGGCATTGACGATCACGCCCTCCACGCGATACGTGGTCAGCAGCGCGAGGAAGCGGCGCTCCATTTCGACTTCGTTCGCCGCGTGACAGATCATCGGCATGTAGCCGAGCGCGTGGCACGCGGCTTCGACGCCCTGCAGCACTTCGATCGTGTACGGATTGGTGAGATCGGCGACCAGCATGCCGATCAGCCGGTTGCGTCCGCGCTTGAGACCGCGCGCCATCTGGTTCGGCTGATAGTCGAGGCGTGCGATCGCGGCTTCGATGCGCGCGCGCAATTCCGGCGACAGCACGTTGATCTCGCCGTTCAGGTAGCGCGAGATGCTGGTCTTGCCGGTGCCCGCCTCGCGCGCGACGTCGCTGATCGTCGCGCGGCGCGGCGCCGTCGCGCGAACCGGTGTGCTCATGCGCCCAGCACTTCGCGGTTGACGATGTTCGTGCGCAACGTGCCGTCGAGCGCGGCAACGAGGTTTTCCGCCGCGCAGCGCGCCATCGCATGGCGCGTTTCGTGCGTCGCCGAACCGATGTGCGGCAGCGCGACGACGTTCTTCATCGACAGCAGCGGCGAATCCACCGCGACCGGCTCGTGTTCGAAGACGTCGAGACCGGCGCCGTGAATCGTGCCGGACTTGAGCGCGTCGATGAGCGCGGCTTCGTCGACGGTCTGGCCGCGCGACGCGTTGATGAGAATCGCGCTCTTTTTCATCGCCTTGAGTTCGGCCGCGCCGATCAGGTGATGCGTTTCCTTCGTGAGCGGCACCTGCAGGCAGACGAAGTCGGACTGCGCCAGCAGTTCGGCGAGTTCGACGCGCACGGCGCCGTACGCCTGTTCCGCGTGCTGGTTCGCGCTGCGGTTCGTGTAGAGCACGCGCATATTGAAGCCGAGCGCCGCGCGGCGCGCCACGGCGCCCCCGATACGGCCCAGTCCGACGATACCGAGCGTCTTGCCCTGCACGTCGACACCGAAGTGCGCAGCGCCAATGCTGCGCCTCCACTCGCCGGCCTTCACGTAATCAGCCAGTTCGACGACGCGCCGCGCCGACGCCAGGATCAGCGAGAACACCGTATCGGCCGTCGATTCGGTCAGCACGTCGGGCGTATTCGCGAGCAGGATGCCGCGGCGCGTGAGATCCGCGACGTCGAAGTTGTCGAAGCCGACCGAAATCGTGGCCAGCGCTTTCAGCCGGGTTGCGCCGTCGAGCATCGCCGGCGTGATCCTGACGCTCGAACCGATCGCGCCGTCGGCGTCTTTCAGCGCGGCGACGAATGCGTCGTGCTGCGCGGCGTCGGCTTCGACCACGTCCACGTGTTCACGCAGATACGCGATGACATCGGCGGGCAGCGATTTGTACGCAACGATCTTTTTCTTCATCGATTCATTTTCCTTGCAGCGGTGCGGCAAGCTCGTGTTCAGCCTGCGCGGATTGCGGCTTGACGGCGAGCGTCAGGATCACGGCGGCGACGAGCGCCACGCTCATGAACGCATACGACGCCGCGGGCTTTCCGGTCGCGCCGTTCAGATAGCCGACCACATACGAGCCGACGAACGAACCGAGCGCGCCCATGCTGTTGATCAACGCCATCGCGCCCCCCGCGACGTTCTTCGGCAGCAGCTCCGGCACGATCGCGAAGAACGGGCCGTACGGCGCGTACATCGCGGCGCCCGCGATCACGAGCAGCGCGTACGAGATCCAGAAGTGCGTCGAGCCGAGCGCGTACGAAGCCGCGAACGCGATCGCGCCGATCAGCAGGAACGGCCATACGAAAGCCTTGCGGGCATCGAGTTTATCCGAAGCCCACGAAGCCGCGAGCATCGCGATCGTCGCGGCCAGATACGGCAGCGCCGACAGCCAGCCGGTTTCCACCATGCCGAACGTCGAGCCGTTCTTCAGGATCGACGGCAGCCACAGCACGAAACCATAGACACCGATGCTCCAGCAGAAATACTGCGCGCA
>CALFSF010000193.1 GCA_937917025.1 uncultured Paraburkholderia sp. | reverse complement strand
ACAGCATCACTTCCAGAAGATCGACTTCAGCGACATCGACAAGAACAAGGCGACATTCGCATCCTCCGCCGATAACGGCTGGATCGCGATGGTGCAGCATTACTTCGCATCCGCGTGGATTCCCACGCAGGGCGCGAAGCGCGACATCTACGTCGAGAAGATCGATCCGACGCTCTATCGCGTCGGCGTGAAGCAGCCGGTCGCGACGATCGCGCCGGGACAGTCGGTCGACGTGCAGTCGCGTCTCTTCGCCGGTCCGGAAGAAGAGCGCATGCTCGAAGGCGTCGCGCCGGGCCTCGAACTCGTGAAGGACTATGGCTACGTCACGATCATCGCGAAGCCGCTCTTCTGGCTGCTCGAGAAGATTCACAGCTTCGTCGGCAACTGGGGTTGGTCGATCATCCTGCTGACGCTGCTGATCAAGGCCGTGTTCTTCCCGCTGTCGGCGGCGAGCTACAAGTCGATGGCGCGCATGAAGGCGATCACGCCGCGCATGCAGGCGCTGCGCGAACGCTTCAAGGGCGATCCGCAGAAGATGAACTCGGCGCTGATGGAGCTGTACAAGACCGAGAAGGTGAATCCGTTCGGCGGCTGTCTGCCGGTCGTGATCCAGATTCCGGTGTTCATCTCGCTGTACTGGGTGCTGCTGTCGTCGGTGGAAATGCGCGGCGCGCCGTGGATTCTCTGGATTCACGATCTGTCGCAGCAGGATCCGTTCTTCATCCTGCCGGTGCTGATGGCCGTCTCGATGTTCCTGCAAACGCGCCTGAACCCGACGCCGCCGGATCCGGTTCAAGCCAAGATGATGATGTTCATGCCGATCGCGTTCTCGGTTATGTTCTTCTTCTTCCCGGCCGGCCTCGTGCTGTACTACGTGGTGAACAACGTGCTGTCGATCGCGCAGCAGTACTACATCACGCGCATGATGGGTCAGGGCGCGAAGAAAGCCGCCTGACACCCGGCCTCGTGAACGGCGCCGGTACGCCGGCCGTTCACGACGAAGCTGACGAAGAAAGCCGCCCGGTTTTGCGCCGGGCGGCTTTTTTTACGCGAATCGGGAATCGTCCTGGACCTTTTGGCCGAGACCCGATTTCGTGCGCCGGGCGAAGCCGCACGAGACGCGCACGTTACAATGCCTGGCGCCGTGCGATCTTCGCGACGCCTCGTGATTTCCGCGGTTTTTTCTTCGTTCGCCACCATGCTCACTACCGATTCCGATCCGATTGTCGCCATCGCCACCGCGCCCGGTCGCGGCGGGATCGGTGTCGTGCGGATCTCGTTCGGCCGCGCCGGTGAAGCCGCTGCCGCGCCGCTGATGCTGGCGCTGACCGGTCAGTCGCTGGCGCCGCGCCATGCGAGCTACGTGCCGTTTCTCGATGACGGCGGCAATGCGCTCGACCGCGGTATCGCGCTGTACTTTCCGGCGCCGCATTCGTACACGGGCGAGCATGTCCTCGAACTGCAGGGCCACGGCGGCCCGATCGTGCTGCAACTCGTGCTGCAACGCTGTATCGATGCGGGTCGCGCCGTCGGGCTGCGGCTCGCGGAGCCTGGCGAATTCACGCGCCGCGCATTTCTCAACGACAAGCTGGATCTGGCGCAGGCCGAGGCCGTCGCCGACCTGATCGAGGCGAGCACCGAGGCCGCCGCGCGCTCGGCCGGCCGCTCGCTCGAAGGCGCGTTTTCGCGCGACATTCACGCGCTGGTCGACGAGGTCATCACGCTGCGCATGCTCGTCGAGGCGACGCTCGATTTCCCCGAGGAAGAGATCGACTTTCTGGAGGCGGCCGACGCCCGCGGCAAGCTCGCGCGTATCCGCGAGCGGCTGGCGGACGTGCTGGCCGAGGCGCGTCAGGGCGCGTTGCTGCGCGAAGGGTTGTCGGTGGTGCTGGCGGGCCAGCCGAACGTCGGCAAGTCGTCGTTGCTGAATGCGCTCGCGGGTGCGGAACTGGCGATTGTCACGCCGATCGCCGGCACGACACGCGACAAGGTCACGCAGACAATCCAGATCGAGGGCATTCCACTGCACGTGATCGACACCGCTGGCCTGCGCGAAACGGAAGACGAAGTCGAAAAGATCGGCATCGCGCGTACGTGGAGCGAGATCGAACGGGCGGATGTCGTGCTGCACCTGCTCGACGCACGCGAGGGCATGACGCCGGAAGACGGCCCGATCGCGGCGCGCTTTCCGCCGGGCGTGCCGGTCGTGCGCGTGATGAACAAGACCGATCTCACGGACCTCGGGCCGTCGGTTACGCCGCTCGACGACATCGGTGGCGCCGAGTTGCGCGAGGTGCGGCTGTCGGCGAAGCAAGGGGACGGCATCTCGCTGCTGCGCGCGGAACTATTGCGCATCGCGGGATGGCAGGCGGGTGCTGAAAGCGTGTATCTGGCGCGGGAGCGGCATCTGATCGCGCTGCGCGCGGCACAGGAACATCTCGGCACGGCGGCCCAGCACGCGGACCAGAATGCGCAGGCGCTCGATCTGTTCGCCGAGGAACTGCGGCTCGCGCAGGAACAGCTGAATTCGATTACCGGAGAGTTCACCTCCGATGATCTGCTCGGTGTTATTTTCAGCCGCTTTTGTATTGGGAAGTGACCTGCCGCCGGGCAATGTCCAGGGTTCACGACACCGTCGGGTGATGTGAAAAAGAAGCCAGGTTCGGTGATGCGCAGATCGACGAAGGACGCAAGCTGGCCCTCGGCAAATTCGGCCTGCGGCCTGACCTCTACCACCTGTACAAAAAAACAGTGTTCCGATCTACAATTATCGACAATTGTTGCCAAACGGCGGCAACCATCCCAGCAAGGGAGGTGTCAGTGATAAATAGCAACGCGATAGAAACGCTCCACCATAGAACCTTCGAAAGCATCAAGCAGATCAATGACGGCGGCTCGGCGTTCTGGTTTGCTCGTGACCTCGCGCCACTGCTTGACTACCCGCAATGGCGCAACTTCCTGCCGGTGCTGGATAAGGCTCGGGACGCCTGCCGTCAGAGCGGGCAACACGTGGAAGACCATTTTGCGGACATGCGCAAAATGGTCGGGATCGGTTCCGGCGCGCAACGCCTGATCGACGACGTGTGCCTGTCTCGTTACGCCTGCTACCTGATCGTACAGAATGGCGACCCGTCGAAGCCGGTAATCGCTAACGGGCAAACCTATTTCGCGATGCAGACGCGCCGCCAGGAACTAGCCGACGATGCGAAGTTTGCCCAGGTCGGCGAGGACGAGCGCCGTCTTGCGATTCGCAACGAATTAGTGACGCACAACAAGCACCTGGCCGCGGCCGCGAAGGACGCCGGTATCGAAACGCCGATCGACTACGCAATCTTTCAGGATCACGGCTACAAAGGTCTGTACGGCGGCCTTCGCAGCAAGGAAATCCATGCGAGGAAAGGTCTGAAAAAGAGCCAGAAGATCCTCGACCACATGGGCAGTACGGAACTCGCGAATCTGCGTGGCGCGCAACCTGTATCGCGACGAGGAGAACGAAAAGAGCGAGGAACTGTAGACGATTCGTCCGGCGACATGACCGCTACAATGCTGGCTCACCCTTCTGTCATCGCACTACCATGTCTGACTATCCGCGTTTCACAATCAACCGGGCGCTCGTTCTGATCCTCCCGAACCAGCCGTTCGCGGATTGGGCTGCCGCAGCCGACCCGGGTCCAGCCCCTCTTCGCCTGACGCTCGAGGAACTGCGCGAGGAAGCGGACGCGTTCCTCTTGCCCGAATCGGTGATGGAAGATGAAGGTGCGGCCGTGAAATGGATTGAGAAGCGCTGGCAGACTTTCTTCGAGCACTTCCTGAACGGTCAATACGTCGACGAGGTGCTATGGCCTCAGGACCGGTCGCTCAAGATGTTCCGGCAGTGGTTCACCATCCAGTTTCACTCGATGGTCTACGACATGGCGGACACGCCGATCGTGCATGAGGATTGGGAAGACGAGGGCGAAGAAGGGACAGCTCTTCAGTAACGGTGGATCCCTGTAACGACGCTATTTACTATCTCCCCATGCGCCGAAGCCGAAGCCGAAGCCGACAGGACTATGAGTTGCCCTCCGCTTCCGGGCTAACAACGGGGAACGCCCAGGCGACGCCACCGCATGACCGCCTCCTCAATGACGATGCCTCATACTGCGCAGCGGATGCCGCCAGTTCATGCGTTTCGGTCGCGCGACGCGCGCCTGCAAATGCCGCTCCTGCCAGAGTTCATCGGAAAACAGGAACGCGACAATCAATAACGGCACCACGAGAAACGCGCCAAGGATGAAATTCTCAATCACGATAGCCTCCAGGATCAGCGGAGCGGCGATTCCATCATCCCATTGTAGGCGTCACATCCAATGTGGTATTTCCCACCGTACTGGCTGATCGCCAGATATTCAACGGCCGCCACTGAATCGCCCGGAAAAGCTTGTCCCGCATTCCTTCGCCGTTTCCGGCAGCGCGGCACGTCATCCGCTCCATGGCCGTTGTAAAGCATCCCGCGTGCCTGGTAATGGCGTGCTCCGACATGCCGGGCCCGTGGGAATGCGTCCACGAAGACAGCTAAATGCAATCGGGCATCTTTTTTATTCAGCATCTAACCCGATACTCGAGGTCTTTTGATTCATCCGTTTAATGAGTGTGTGTGCAATGCACAAAGCCGGAATAAATTTTAGTAGTTCGTTTAATTAATGCATCCAGCCGATTCACGCAATTCACCTAAAACGCTTGATGGATAAAGCGCACAGCCAGAAAACCTCATTTCCGCGAATGGCTGTCCATCCCTGGGTTTACGCGCGCTTTTCAGCAGACTTTCAGATGCGACACCGCCTGCGACAATTCGCCACTGTTGCGAGCGCACACAAGATGTGCTTGTGTCCGTTTGCAGTTCTCCTAAAGTGCAAGATGCGGGTGTCCCCTGAAGTTAAATAGATAGCTAACCTGAGTAATGACCCGCACGGAGGCTGAACATGAAAAAGCACATTGCTGTTCTTTTCGCGATCGCTGGCCTTGCCGCTGTTTCCGCCGCGCAGGCGCAGGACATCGTCATCAAGCCGCAGCAGACGATCCAGTTCCGGCCCAACTCGTATGGCTGTCTGTCGAAGGACAAGTTCGACGCCGCCGATCATCACGCGCAAGCGGGCGAGCAACAGAAGATGCAGGAGTTCTTCTCCGGCTATCAATGTCTTTCGACGCCGGAAAACGCCGATTTCCGCGTGGTGCGCGTCGTCGGTCATGACCTCGAGTTCGTGAACGCCGGCAACGGCGACACGGAAGGTCTCTGGACCAACGACCGCTTCATCAAGCAATAAGGTCGCCAGCTCCGGCACGACGCAGAAGCCCGACGCAGCCGGTTTCGTCACCGGGTGGTCGGGCTTTGCATATTCGTCGACATATCTGTACAAAATGGCCAGTTCATACGGACTGGCCATTTTGCATTTAGGCGGCGTCTGCGCCAGAAACCTTAAAAAAGCCGATGCGGCAGAACCGCATCGGCATGGCGCCTTCTCGCTAGCGCAGGTGACTCAACGATAAATCAATGCGAGTCGCGCGGCACGGGCGCGCCGCTCGATCCGACAAGAAAGTCCAGATCCGCGCCCTGATCCGCCTGCAATACGTGCTCGACATAGAGCCGGTAGT
>CALFSF010000192.1 GCA_937917025.1 uncultured Paraburkholderia sp. | reverse complement strand
CGGCCAGAATCGTCGATAATGTCGGGCTTTCGTCCTTCAAAAGAACCTGCACGTGACTTCGTCTTCTTCCTCGAACGCTTCGACTTCCCGCAAATCCCTCACGCTGATGCAGATTCTCGGCATCGTGGCGGCCGTCGGCATCGTCGGCTCCCTGCTGGCGAATGCGTTGATCCAGTAAGCGCACGGCTACCATGTACAAAAAAGGCGTAGCCGTCGAAATCCAGTTTTCACCCGGCCGGCTCAACGACGGCGCGGGCGACCCGTACTGGATCGACCTGACGGCACAGGAAGCGCAGCAGTTGCTGCACGCGCTTCAGACGCGGCTCGCGGCGAGCGAAGCGGGAACGGCCGCGCCGCTCGTCGTGAGTCTCGATGAAGCGCCCGCGATTCAGGGCGATGCGACGCACGCACAGCCCGAGGCTTCATCGGCCGATGAATTCAAACAATGGGTGTGCGTGATCTGCGGCTGGATCTACGACGAAGCCGCAGGCGCGCCCGACGACGGCATCGCGCCGGGCACGCGCTGGGTGGATATCCCCGACCACTGGCGCTGTCCGCTTTGCGACGTGGGCAAGGAAGACTTCGCGCTGGTGGAGTTCTGACGCACGGCTGTGCCTGCGTGCATCACGCGCAGGCACAACCAGCGGATCACGGACGAAACCGCCTCCGCCTCCCGCTCACCGCGCGGCATCTCCCCATCGATACTCGACCGTCGCATCGTCGAGCTTCGCCTTGAGCGCGGCATCGAGCGTGAGATCGGCGGCGGCGAGCGTGTCGGTCAGCTGATCGGGCCGGCTCGCGCCGATGATCGCCGACGTGATGCGCGGATTCGCGAGCACCCAGGCCACCGATGTCTTCGTTAGCGATGCGCCGGTTTGCGCGACGATCTCGCGCAGCGCGTCGATGGTTTCGAATTCGCGCTTGTGCCAGTAACGCTCCTGATACATCGCACCCGCCTTGCCCACCGTGTTCGTGAAGCGCCCTGCCGCGGGCGGCGCATCGTGCCGATGCTTGCCCGTCAGCAGACCGCCCGCGAGCGGGTTGTACGGGATCACCGCGAGGTTTTCCTCGCCGGCAAGCGGCAGCAGCTCACGCTCGATCTGCCGGAACAGCAGGTTGTAGCGCGGCTGAACCGACACGAAGCGCGCGACGCGCAGCACGTCGGCGCGGCCCAGCGCACGCGCAAGCCGGTACGCGAGAAAATTCGACACGCCCACATAACGCGCCTTGCCCGAACGCACGATGATGTCGAGCGCTTCGAGCGTTTCGTCGAGCGGCGTTTCGGCGTCGTCGGAATGCAGCTGGTACAGGTCGACGTAATCCGTGCCGAGGCGGCGCAGCGAAGCATCGATCGCATCGAGCAGATGCTTGCGCGAGGCGCCCTGGTCCCACGACGACGGACCGACCTTGCCCACCGCCTTGGTCGCGAGAATGTAGCGCTCGCGCCGGCCCTTGAGCCACCGGCCGACGATTTCCTCCGTGCGGCCGGCCTGCTGCTCGCCGCCGCCCAGCGGATAGACATCGGCGGTATCGATGAAATTGACGCCCGCTTCACTCGCCGTATCGAGAATGCTGCGCGCGACATCTTCTTCGGTCTGCAAGCCGAATGTCATCGTGCCAAGGCAGAGACGCGAAACAGTCAGACCCGTGCGACCGAATTTGCAATATTGCATGACACTGCTCTCCTTATGCGAGGGTTGCGGGGCGCCAGACGCGCAAAAGAAAAAGAATACCCGCTAAGCCGCGAGCGCGTCGCCGCGCGCTGCCCCGCGTTACGAATTCCTTGCGATGGGAATAGCGCGTGCGCCGTCAGCGCTCGCATCACGTGCAGCGTCACACGCGCCGCAGCATATAGAATCGCCGTATGTCTCACGTTCCGTCTTCCCGGCCGCAGCACGAGCCGGAATTGCCGCTGCATACGCCAGGTGTCGCCTCGCTCGCGATGGCGGCATCGATCGCGCTCGTCGCATGGCTCGCGTTCGCCGCGCAGACCGACGTCACGATCGGCAGAATGCTGGCGCGCGGCTTCGGCGTGATCGACGGCCTCGAACGGATGAGCAGCTATCTGACGAATCTGACCGTGCTGGTGAGCGCGATCTGTTTTTCGTGCGTCGCCACGCGCGCCCGTTCCGCGCCCGGACGGTTCTTCCGCAAGCCGCCCGTCGTGACGGCGGTCGTCGTCTACATGGTGTTCGTCGGGCTCGCGTATAACCTGCTGCTGCGCTACCTGTGGACACCTTCCGGTTACCGCGCGCTCCTGAACGAAACGTTGCACACGGTCGTGCCGCTTCTCGCGGCACTTTACTGGCTCCTGTTCGTGCCGCGTTTTCATCTGCGTTTGCGGCATTGCCTGTTATGGCTCGTCTATCCGCTCTCGTATCTGTTCGTCACGTTATGGCGCGGCAGCGCGACCGATTTCTACCCGTACTACTTCATCAACGTCGCCGAACTCGGCTACCGGCAAGTGCTCTTCAACGCGACGCTGCTGGTGCTCGGGACGGTCGCAGTCACGATGTTCCTCGGCGTCTCC
>CALFSF010000191.1 GCA_937917025.1 uncultured Paraburkholderia sp. | reverse complement strand
CTGGCGGATCGCGGCCGATTCTCCCCCTGACGTCCACCAGTGAATCACGTTGGCCTTGAGCGGCTCCGCGGCGTGTGCGGCCTGCGTTGCAAGACCGCCGATGGCGAGGGTCGCGACGATGCCGGCGAGTATCTTTCTTCTACTGTTCATTCCGTCTCCTCCAGGCTTTGCGCCCGTGTTTCCAGACCGATACAGGGACAACCGGAAATAACCGCTCAGGCGCGTGCGGCGCGCTCCCTCAGAAACTTTGCGATCAGTTCCGCACTGCGCTTGAAGGTGCGCTTCTGCGTGTCGTAATCGACGTGCACGATGCCAAAGCGGCGCTCATAGCCAAACGCCCATTCGAAGTTATCCATCAGCGACCACACGAAGTAGCCGCGAATATCCACCCCTTTCCTGATTGCTTCGTCGACGGCGGCAAGGTGGCGCTTGAGAAACAGAATACGCTGCGCGTCGTCGACACGGCCATCGATCACGTTGTCGTCCGACGCCATGCCGTTTTCCGTGATGTAGATGGGCGGCAGCGCGGCGTAGGTTTCGTTAAAGCCGGTCAGCAGGTCGCGCAGGCCGTCCGGATACACCTCCCAGCCCATCTGCGTGCGCTCGACGCCTTCCAGCGGCACTTCCGTAAAGCCGTGCGCGCCATCGCTCTTCACGTTCGTGCGGAAGTAATAGTTGATGCCGAGGAAATCGAGCGGCGCCGCAATCGTCTCCATGTCGCCCGACAGCACGAGCGGATCGGTGCCCGGCCATAGTTCGAACAGGTCTTCCGGGTACGCGCCCTTGAGCAGCGGATCGAGAATCCATGCGTTGTGCTGCACCTCGAAGAGATGCGCGGCGCGGCGGTCGGCGGCACTGGCGGAGTTCGGCGTGCCGCGCCCGATGTTGGCGACGATGCCCTTTTGCGACGCCGGATCGTTCGCACGCAGCACCGGCATCGCCATGCCGTGCGCGAGCAGCAGGTGATGCATCGCCTGCGTCGCAAAGCGGCCATTGGAGAGACCCGGCGCGTGATGGCCGTTGCCGTAGCCAAGAAACGCCGAGCACCACGGCTCGTTCAGCGTCATCCATGCATCGACCTGGCCCGCGAGTTCACGGCTCATCAGATCGGCGTAATCGGTAAAGCGGTACGCCACGTCGCGATTGAGCCAGCCGCCGCGATCTTCCAGATGCTGCGGCAAGTCCCAGTGATAAAGCGTGACGAACGTCTTCTGGCCCTTCTCCTTCAGGCGGTCCAGCACGCGCTTGTAGAAATCGAGACCTTTTTGGTTCGGGCGGCCGGCTTCGTCCATGACGCGCGGCCACGCAATCGACAGACGGTATGCGTCGACGTTCAGCGCCGACAGCATGTCGAGGTCGCTTTCCCAGCGGTTGTAGTGGTCGCAGGCGACAGCGCCGGTGTCGCCCGCCAGCACCTTGCCGGGAAGCGCCGAGAACGTGTCCCAGATCGACGGCAGCCGGCCGTCTTGCTGCGTGGCGCCTTCGATCTGGTAGGCGGCAGTCGCCGCGCCCAGCAGGAAATCCTTGCGCCAGAGCGCGGAATCGGACGGCGGCGAAAACACGTCGTCAGACAGAGCGGATACGTCGTTTGCCACGGAGTCTCCTGCACGCATTCGTTTGGACGGATCGTTGCGGGGCGCGAAGTGGAAGCGCTTCCACAAGACGTGCAAAAGATAGCAGCGCGCAATTCATCGCAGCAATCAGGGTTTGTCTTTAGACAGCGCTCAGGGAAATCGCGACGCCGGATGTCCTCATGCGTCGCGGTAAGCTCGCCGGGCTCCAAAAAAATGATGCGCGACAGCAACGCCGAAACAGCGCACACTCGGGAGATACGAGGACCAACGGGTCAGCGATACACGCAACGGGAGTAACGTCATGGCAAAAGGTCAATTACGCAGCAATCGCGAAGTCAAAAAGCCCAAGCAGGCAAAGAAAACCGCACCGGCTTCGACACCGTTCGGCTCGACGCCGATCAAGGTAGCGCCCCACATCGCCGAAGCGCAGAAGAAGCGCTGATTCATCGCAGGACCGGGCGGCCAGGCCGTCCGGGTTTCGCGAACCTCGCTCGAGTTTCGTACCGCGCGCTTCGCTTTCAACGCATCGTTTTCCTTCCGCGGATCATCGGCCTGAACGGCAACGCACGCCAGCGTGAACGCTACGTTGCGCGCGCTGGAAACTTCGCGCGCCACACGCCTTCGAGCGAATACACCGCCAGCGCGATCCAGATCGCGCCATAGCCGATCAACTGCACGCCGCTAAACGGCTCGCGATAGATCGCGACGCCGATCAGCAGTTGCAGGGTCGGCGTCACATACTGGATCAGGCCAAGCATCGAGTAGGGAATGCGTCGCGCGCCCGCCGCGAACAGCAACAGCGGAATCGCGGTGATCGGCCCCGCCATCGCAAGCAGCGCCTGAACGTCCCACGACGCGCTGACAAACGCGTTGTCGCCCTGCGTGGCAAGCAACGCCAGATACAGCACCGCGACCGGAAAGAGCAGCACCGTTTCAAGCGTCAGCCCTTCGAGCGCGCCGAGCTTCGCGGTCTTGCGCAGCAGCCCGTAACCCGCGAAGCTCACGGCGAGCACCAGGCTGATCCATGGCAGGTGCCCGTTCTCCCAGGTGAGCCACACGACGCCGGCCGTTGCGATCGCGACGGCGACCCATTGCATGCGCCGCAGGCGTTCGTTGAGAAACGCGAGCCCGAACAGCACGTTGATCAGCGGATTGATGAAGTAACCGAGACTCGCCTCGACGATATGACCCGCGTTGACGGCCCAGATATAGACGCCCCAGTTCGTCGACAGCAGCACGGCGCTTGCCGCGAAGCGCGCAAGCAGACGCCGGTCGCGCAGCACCGGTCCAAGCCAGCGCCAGTGCATGCGTATCGTCAGCACGATGAAGAGAAACAGCATCGACCACACCATCCGGTGCGCGAGCATTTCGAGCGCGGCGATCTGGTGCAACGATTTGAAGTAGAGCGGAAAGAGACCCCACAACGTGAAAGCGAGCAGTGCGTAAGCGACGCCAGGATTCATTTTTATCGGGCTTGTTGATGAACTGCGGGGTGAGCGGCCCGCTTGTTGACGAACGTCCAGGCGGCGAGCGCCTGGAAAGAAAGTGCCGCTGCCGGTGATCCGGCACATGGGTATTCTAGATATCCGGATCCAGTGATGGGGATTTGATCATTTTCCCATGCGCATTGCCATCCGCGCATCGGTCGATACCGGGGAAGACGACGCCGGCCCGATCGACACATTCTCATATCAACGGGCAGGGAAATGCGCCGGTCCGTGTCCTTCTTGGCAGCATCATCGCGGAGACGGCATATATATCGTGTCGTGATATAATTATTCGACCATCGGCGCCATCCAGCCGATGTCGACGAAATCACAAAACACGCTGATTTCAAGGCACGCGAAGCGCCAGCGATCCGGTTGTTATTGGCAGGTACGGCGTGTGCTGTCCGGTCTTCGATGGACCGACAGGATCCAGTCAACGTGACCGGACAAAGGGCGACACGCCTTGCACCCGTCGGCTCCATTTTCTAAAGGAGCCCATATCATGGCCCTCTCCCGCCGGCGTTTCATGATACTTGCCGCATCCGTCGCATCGACGACGGTTCTTTCCACTGAGTCGCGAGCCGACGCCCCATTGCTTGCCGAGAACGATCCGACTGCACTGGCGCTTGGCTACAAGGCGGACGCCGCAAAAGTGGACAAGACTAAATTCCCCCGCTTTCAGGCTGGACAGACGTGCGCCAATTGCCAGCTGTACCAGGGCAAGCCCGGCTCGGTGACGGGCCCTTGCCCGACCTACGGCGGCAAGCTCGTTTATGCAAAGGGATGGTGTAACGCCTACGTGAAAAAGGCCTGAATCCGGCGCACGGACGCTCAGCCACATGCAGTCGAACTGAATTGCACGAGTAACCAGTCAGCGAAACGTCGAGGTGCGCGTGGGCGTCAATGAACAACCAATGCCGGCGTTCCATCCTGGCCCATCCTGGCTGCGGGAATTTCCATCGACCGCCTTCGCGATGGTCATGGCGACGGGCATCGTCTCGATCGCGGCACATCTCCTTGGCTACGGCATCGTTGGGTGGCTCCTTCTCGGCATCAATGCCGTGGCATGGCCCGCCCTGCTTGCCATTACGCTATGTCGGCTCCTGCGCTATCCGCGCGCGGTGCATGCCGATATCGTCGATCACGGGCGTGGGCCCGGTTTCCTCACGCTCGTCGCGGCGACCGCGGTGCTCGGCAGCCAGCTCTCGGCATATCGTGTCCTGCCACAAGCATTGCCGTGGCTGCTCGGTCTCGCCGGCGGGCTCTGGCTCGTCGTCACGTACACGTTCCTCGCCGCGATGACCATCGGACAAAGGAAGCCGGGACTGCACACCGGGCTCAACGGAACGTGGCTGCTGCTGGTCGTCGCCACCGAATCCATTGCGGTCCTCGCGACGGCCGTCTCACCGGTCCACGGCGCCTCCGCGCCGCTCGATCTGCTGGCCCTCGCGGCATGGCTGCTCGGCGGCAGCCTGTACATGATGCTGATCACGCTGATTTCTATCGATGGTGCTTCGTGCCCATGAGGGCCGCGGACCTCACGGAGCCGTGGTGGATCAACATGGGAGCGATGGCCATCACCACGTTCGCCGGCAGCCGTCTCATTCTGGCGAGGCATGACCTCGCGGGCTGGCCGGCCGACGGCCAGGTCGTGCTGCAAGTCCTGACTACCGCGTGCTGGGCCATGGCGACGTTCTGGATTCCGCTGCTCGCGGCCCTCTTCATCGAGAAGCACGTCATCATCGGCGATCCGGTGCACTACACGGCGGCCGAATGGTCCGTCGTCTTTCCACTGGGCATGTACTCGGCCGCCACCTACGCTTACGCCGACGCCGCCCACTTTCCGTTTCTCGCCAACGTGGCCCGGATCACCGTTCTGTTCGCGTTCGCGACGTGGATTCTCGCTGCGCTCGGGCTGCTGCGCTCGGCGTTCAGATCGGTCAAGGGAAAATGACCGACCATCACGATCGATCGCGCCGCCCCATGCTTCTCCGCTTCAATGCGCTATCCGTTGAGCGATCAGTTCCTTGACGACTCGTGGATCCGCCAGCGTCGAGACATCGCCCAGATTGTCGTAATCGCCGTCGGCGATCTTCCGCAGGATGCGACGCATGATCTTGCCTGAGCGCGTCTTCGGCAGCACGGGTGCCCACTGAATGAAGTCAGGGCTGGCGATCGGGCCAATCTCCTTGCGCACGAGTGCCACCAGCGCGTCGCGCAACACCTCCGCCGGCTCGACGCCGACCTTGAGCGTCACATACGCGTAGATGCCCTGCCCCTTGAGCGCATGTGGATAGCCGACCACCGCCGCCTCGGCAACGTCCGGATGCGTCACCAGCGCGCTTTCCACTTCGGCGGTACCCAGCCTGTGCCCCGAGACGTTGACGACGTCGTCGATCCGTCCGGTGATCCAGTAGTCGCCGTCCGCGTCGCGATAGCAACCGTCGCCGGTGTAGTACTTGCCTTCGAACTGGCTGAAGTACTGTTCGCGCATCCGGTTCGGGTCGCCGTACACGTAACGCATCTGTCCGGGCCAGGAATCGAGCATGCACAGACTGCCGGTACCCGCGCCCTCGATCACGTCGCCCTTCTCGCCGACGAGCGCGGGCCGTATGCCGAAGAAAGGCCGCGTGGCCGCGCCGGGTTTGAGCGTCATCGCGCCCGGCAGCGGCGCGATCAGAATGCCGCCGGTTTCCGTTTGCCACCAGGTGTCGATCACGGGGCACCGCTTCTCGCCGACGACTTCGTAATACCACAACCACGATGCCGGATTGATCGGCTCGCCGACCGTGCCCAGGAGGCGCAGTGACTTGCGCGAGGTCTTTTTGACCGGTGCATCTCCGTCGCGCATCAGCGCGCGAATCGCGGTGGGCGCCGTGTAGATGATCTGCACCCGATGCTTGTCGCACACCTGCCAGAACCGCGAGCTGTCGGGATAGTTCGGGACGCCTTCGAACATCACCGTGGTCGCGCCATTGGCGAGCGGACCGTAGACGATATAGCTATGCCCCGTCACCCAGCCCACATCGGCGGTACACCAGTAGACGTCGCCATCGTGATAATCGAGGACGTACTGGTGCGTCAGCGCGGCGTATGTCAGATAGCCGCCGGTGGTATGCACGACCCCTTTGGGTTTGCCCGTGGAGCCCGACGTGTAGAGGATATACAGCGGATCCTCGGCATTCATTTCTTCTGGCGGGCAATCTGCTGAGCTCCGGCTCATCAGATCCTCATACCAATGATCGCGGCCTTCGCGCCATCCGACCTTGCCGCCGGTACGCCTGACCACCACGCACGTCGCGACCTCCGGGCATTTCGCCATCGCCGCGTCGGCATTTTCCTTCATCGATATCGTGGAGCCGCCTCGCACGCCCTGGTCGGCCGTGATGAGAATGGTGGAAGCACAGTCCTTGAGACGGTTTGCGAGCGCCTCGGGAGAGAAACCGCCGAACACGACGGAGTGGATCGCGCCGATGCGCGCGCACGCGAGCATCGCAACGGCCGCCTCGGGGATCATCGGCATGTAGATCGTCACACGGTCGCCGCGCCTGACGCCAAGCGATTTCAGCACATTGGAGAACTTGCAGACTTCGGTATGCAGTTCGCGGTACGTAAGGGTCCGGCTGACCGCGGGATCGTCGCCTTCCCAGATGATCGCCGCCTCGCCGCCGCGCGTCTGCAGATGGCGATCGAGGCAATTGCTGCAGGCGTTCAGCGTGCCGTCGTAGAACCACTGGATGTGCAGGTCATCGCTGGCAAACGAAACGTCTTTCACGCGCGTATACGGCTTGATCCAGTCGAGACGTTTGCCCTGCTCGCCCCAGAAACCCTCCGGATCTTCTATTGAATGGCGGTACATCGCCTCGTAACGGGCCTTATCGGCCCATGCATGCTTTGCCCAGTCCGCCTGCACGGGAAAGAGTTGATGCTCAGACATGGCTTCCTCCTTGAGGACGTCGCACTGCCATGCCGGCGGCGAAGGCGCCCCTGGGCACGCTGCCCCGCCGGCGCCGGATCGCTACGCTGGTTGTGGATGGGGTTCCACGTAGGGATGGGTGGGCAGCACGATACGCCCAAAGCTTTCATTGATGACCATTGCGGCCGATGCGTAGAACGCGAGCACCGCCGTGATCAGCCCCGTATAACCGCCCAGATGCGTGGCGAGAAGGGACCCCGTCCACGCGCCGATCGCCAGAAGCAGAAAGGTGATCCAGAGCGCAAGGAACACGAGCTGCACGGACGTGCTGGTGTGCATCGAGCCAATCCACATGTAAAACGTAAACACGCCCCACACCAGCAGATACCAGCCCACGAATGCTTCAGGCACCTTCGTGCCGAGGAACGCGACAAATAGCGCGAAGGACCACCAGAACGCGCCATAACTGAGGAATGCCACTGTTCCGAGCGTATTGCCGCGCGGAAATTCGAGCACGCCCGCGATCATCTGCGCCGTGCCGCCGAACGCGAACGCCAGCGCCAGGACGAGGCCCAGGGCGTCGGAATTGAACCAGCCTGCGTTGACCATGCTGAGCATCCACGTTGTGAATGCAAACCCGGCGAGTCCGAGCGGCGCCGGGTTGGAAAAGTTGCCACCCATGATTTGCCTCCGTGGTCGTTGTTTCCGATTTTCCGATTGCCCCTGGGTCGAGTCATCCGCAAGGCGCCACGCACCCCGGCCGCCGATGTGCCCAATCGCGCGTGGTCACGATGCGGGGCCGATTCGGTGCCCTCGCGCGCAGGCGGATTCCGGGCTGCTCGCCGGAAATCCATCCGCGAGCCACGCACAATCACGGTGCCGTCGCGGCTCGCGTCGATTCTCGCAAGTAATGGCGATGAACCCGTTGTTCATTATACTATCTATATCATGTTGTGATATAATATTTCGCGGGTTTGCGCGTGGGAAAGATGAGCGTTTCGGGGCAGGTTTCCGGCTCCGGGACAACGATTCAATGCGGTCGATCTCCTCATACGAATCGAGTGCGTCCGGATGCAAGCCGGCCTGCAGGATCCGGGGGCAACGGATAATCTGCAGTCTGAAATGTCCGTCAGGGGATCAGCAGCAAACTGCCGGACGTGTGGCCGCCCTCGAGGTTCGCTTGTGCCATGGCGGCTTCGGACAGCAGATATTCGCCGCCAATCTCAGCGACAACACCCGCGTGCATC
>CALFSF010000190.1 GCA_937917025.1 uncultured Paraburkholderia sp. | reverse complement strand
CGCCCGGCGGAAGCTCGTCGGCGGTGACGAAATCCGGGCCGCACGCGCCGGTGCCGTCGAAGTTCTTCCCCATCGTCCATTGCGGCGTCTTGAAATGATACTCGCGCACCGATGCGTCGTTAAAGAGCGCGTAGCCCGCAACGTGCGAGAGCGCATCGGCCTTGCGGATATGACGGCCGCCGCGCCCGTGCACGACCGCGATCTCGCCTTCGTAATCGAGGCTGTCGGAGATACGCGGGCGCACGATCGGCGCGTTATGCGCGACGAGGCTCGTATGCAGGCGCAGGAACATCGTCGGGTAATCGGGTTGCTCGAAATTGCTTTCCTTCGAGTGGTCCCTGAAATTCAGGCCGACGCACAGAATCTTGGGCGGGCGGCGCAGCGGCGGCAAAAACGTCAGCCCCTCTTCCCGCTCGATGCGACCGCCCTCCTGCCGGCCCGCCCACGTGCGCAGATCGACGCCGCGCGCGAGCAGCGCTTCGAGCGTGACTTCACCGAGTGTCCGGATCGCGCCGTTCTCACGCACGCCCAGCAGCGCCTTGCCGTCCTTTTCAAAGCTCACGTACCGCATGTATCTCTCCTGATGGTGGCGACCTCCGGCCGCCATGAAACGAAACTGTTGCGACTCACGCCTGCGCTGTACCGCGGCCGCGATATAACCAGCCGTTCGCGAGCATCGCGACGCCCGCGATCACGACGGGTGCTGCGAACGCGACAAACGCGATGTCGGCTGTATGGAACGCGACCAGCAGGATGCCGCCCGTCATCGAACCGATGATCGAGCCGATCCGCCCGACGCCCAGCGCCCAGCTCACGCCGGTTGCACGCGCCGCTGTCGTGTAGAAGCCCGCGACCAGCACGTTGGCGCCCGTCTGCGCACCCGACAGCCCGAACCCCGCCATGAAGCACGCGACGTAGACCCACATCGGCTGGTTGATCGAGAAGCCGATCAGCGCGATCGACACGGCGGCCACGGCATACGAGCCGGCCAGCACGAAGAACGGATTCATCCGATCCATGAGACGTGCGTTGATGAGCGAACCGATCGTGCCGCCGAGCGGCAGCATCGCGCCGACACGCGCCGCGTGCGACGGGTCGATACCCGCGCCGGTAATGACGGTCGGCAGCCAGCTGGTGATCTGGTAGTACACCCACAGCGTGCAGAAGAACGCGATCCACAACAGCAGCGTGCCGGTGCGATAGCGGCGGCTGAACAGCGTGCCGAGGGCGCTCTCCCGCACGGCGTTCGTCTTCGCGTCTTCGGGAATCACCTGTTCGACCGGCGTGTTTTCGTCGCCGGTCAGGCGCTTGAGCACCTGACGCGTTTCGCGTAGATAGCGCGGCTTGCCCGCCATGAAGCGCAGCGATTCCGGCATCCAGATCCACACGATGGGCGTCAGCACGAGCGGGAACACGCCGCCAAAAATAAAGACGCCCTGCCAGCCGAAGCCTGGAATCAGCACCGCGGCCACCGCGCCGCCAAATGCGAGCCCGAGCGTGAAGCCGCAGAACATCAGCGTGACCATCAGCGCGCGGCTGCGGGCCGGGCTGAATTCGGACGAGAGCGTGATCGCGTTGGGCATCGCGCCGCCGAGACCGGCGCCGGTGGCAAAGCGAAGCACGATCAGCCAGAACGGCGAAGGCGCATAAGCGCACGCAAGACTGCCGAGACCAAAGAGGATCAGCGAGATCGTGATGACCCGCTTGCGGCCGATGCGGTCAGCGAGCGGCCCGAACAGGAAGCTGCCGACCGTGAGGCCGAAAAGGCCCGCGCCGAAGATCGGGCCGAGTTGCGCCGGGCTGAGCGCCCACGCTTTCTTCAACAACGGCGCGACATAGCCGACCGATGCGACGTCGAAGCCGTCGGCCGCGACAACGAAGAAGCAGATGATCAATGTGAGTATCTGCAGGGACGAGGTCTTTCTCTCATCCATGGCAGCTTCCTGCGTGATGGCTTGCGCGTGCATGTCCTGTCTCCGGAGGATGGTTCGCTTTGTCGCGAAACTGGTCTGGTTTTATCGTGGAAGGCCGTTGCCGGCCTCGATGTCGTTCACATCGGTGAACGCGTTCAACACTGCATTCATGCCGGCGCGGGACATACGGGTTCCAAGGCGGAATCGATGCCGACGTTCGCGTGCCCCATCGCGCGTCGCGCGGCGGCTTCGAATGCGTCGCCCAGCGCGTCGCCGCGCCAGGCGACGTGCTGGTCCGGACGGATCAGCACGAACGCCGCCTTGTACAGCGCCGCGACCGCCGGTTCGTCGACATGCACGATCGCCAGTTGCGGCAGCACCGAGGCCGCGCGATGCAACGCCGCGTCGTGGCACGTCCCGATGCCTTCGTGATCCGTGCACAGCAGCGTGAAGCCCGGGCCGAAGCGGTCGTACAGCGAGCGGCCGTCTTCGAGCCATGCATGCGGCGCGCGATGACCCGCGCGCGCGCACGGCACGTACAGGTTCGCGCCGTCGGGCGCGGCGGGGCCGGCTTCCGTTTCGACGAGCGGCGAGTGCTCGTAACGCGTGCCGAGATGGACGCCCGGAATCACGAATTCGGCCGTCGCATGAAACGCCAGA
This sequence comes from uncultured Paraburkholderia sp., assembly GCA_937917025.1. GTDB lineage: Bacteria > Pseudomonadota > Gammaproteobacteria > Burkholderiales > Burkholderiaceae > Paraburkholderia. Next base: position 5,670 of record CALFSF010000190.1, on the reverse strand, counting down.
TAGTCGCCGACGGCTTCACGCGCGGCATCGCCCGCCGGGCCCGGCATGTGCGCTTCGGGCGGCACCTGGACGTGGCCGATGCTGTCGGCAAAGCCCCGCGCGAACGCGGTGTTGCGCAACGCGGCGGGCCTGCGCTCGGCTTCGTAACTCGCGCCCAGTGCGGGACCCGCAAGGCCCTTCACCATCGCTTCGAGCTTCCACGCGAGATTCGCGGCGTCTTCGATGCCGGTGTTATAGCCAAGGCCGCCCGTGGGCGTGAAAAGATGTGCTGCGTCGCCTGCGAGAAACACGCGCCCTGAAGCGAAGCGGTCAGCGACGAGCGTGAAGCCTGCGGTCCACGTCGAGCTGCTCTTCAGTTCGAACGGAATGTCCGCGCCGATCGCCTCGGCGATGCGATGCCGGACGCTGTCGTCGTCGGGCCGTTCATCGTCGCGCATCTGCACGTTCATGATGAAATGACCCTTGCCGTCCACGGCGATGATGAGCGCGCGCTGTTTCGCGCTGAACGTCCAGTATTGCCATGCGGGTGCATGCGGACTCACGCGATAGATATCGGGCGCGTAGAAGTAGACGGCGTCCATCTGCCCGCCCATGAATTCGCGCTTCTCGCCGGAGACGCCCGCGTAGCGCAGGCCGAGCGATTTGCGCACGAAGCTGCGCGGCCCGTCGCAGCCGATCAGATAGCGCGCGGTCACGGTGCGTGTTTCCCCGGGACGATCCGCGGTCGCGTCGAATTCGACCGTCGCGCTGACCGACTCCTCGCCTTGCGAGAACGCGACCACCCGTGCGTTGAAATGCACGTGACACTGTGCGTGGCTGCGCGCCGCTTCGAGCAGAACGGGTTCGACGTACAGTTGCGAGCAGCGATGCGGCGGCTCGGGCGTGGCCCACGTGAACGCATGGGCCTTTGCCCATTCGACGGCATCCCGTGAAGCGGGCTGATGCAGGCGCGCGAGTTCGTGGCCCGCAATCGACGTGAAGTACGCAACATCCGTCGCGTAACCGGCGGGCAGACCCAGCGCGCGCACCTTCGAAGCAATGCCGATACGGCGAAAATGTTCCATCGTGCGGGCGCTGTTCGCGTTGGCCGCCGGGTGTGTGCTCGTGCCGGCCTTCGCGTCGAACACTTCCGCGCTGATGCCGCGCTGGCCCAGCTCGGCCGCGAGAAACAATCCAACCGGGCCGCCGCCCACGATGATTACGTCGCAATCCACCACTGCTGTCTCCTGAACCGTTCTTTTTCAACCGTGGTTGCGAAGTTAATCGCTGGACGCGTATAAATCTATACAATGACTTTCATACCCATAATGAATCTGGTGCATAAATGCAGCCACCCGACCTGAACTTTCTTTACGTCCTGCAGGCGCTCAACGACGAGCGGAGCGTCTCTCGCGCCGCCGACCGCCTCGGCCTGACCCAACCCGCTGTCAGCCACGCACTGGGGAAACTACGGACACTGTTTCAGGACGATCTGTTCGTCCGCGCGGGTCCGGTGATGGCGCCGACGCCCGTGGGAGAGCGTCTCGTCGAAGGTGTCGCGAACGTGCTTGCGCTCGTGCAGCAGGAAATCTGGAGCGCGAAATCGTTCGATGCCGCGACCACGACGCGTACGTTTTCCGTCTGCCTGAGCGACATGGGCGTGATCGTGATTCTTCCGCAACTGCTTGCCGCGCTGCGCGAGCGCGCGCCGCTGGCGTCGCTCAAGCCGATCCAGTTTCCGTCGACGGAACTCGCGGGCGCGCTTCAGGACGGCGAACTCGATCTCGCGATCGGGTATCTCGGCAAGGTCGGCGAGAACCTTCACCAGCAGCCGCTTTTTCACCGCTCGCTGGTTGGCATCATCAAGGGCGGTGCGACGCGCAGGAAAGTGCGCATGACGCTCGACGAATTCATCGCGAGAAAGCACGTGGTCGCGGGCACCCTGGCGCTTACGAATCAATTGCTGGAAAAGGAATTGCGACGGCATGGCGCGCGGCTGAAGGTGGGCGTCGACGTGCCGTTTCTGCTCGCCGTGCCGAGTCTCGTCGCCACGTCGGATTTCATCGCGGCGGTGCCGGACGAACTCGCGCAACTCTTCGCGCGTCTCGCGGACGTCGATGTCTTTCCACTGCCCGTCGACCTGCCGGACCTCACGGTGCAGCAGTTCTGGCACGCGCGCCATCACAACGATGCGGGGCATCGATGGTTCAGAGGACTGGTCGTGGAAACGTTGCGGCAGGACGGCGGCCGCCCGCGCACACGATGACGATCTGAAGCGCGCGGCGATTTGCGTTAGATTGAACCTGACACGAAGCCCAACCATTCCGGGAGCAACAATGGCCAAACCCACCGCTTATTCACCGAATGCCCCCACCCGCGCTGAAGTCGACGCGTTGAGCGGCGCAGCCGTCGTCGAGTTCGGCACCGACTGGTGCGGCTACTGCCAGGGCGCGCAGTCGTCTATCGGGCAGGCGCTGGAGCAGCGTGCCGGTGTGCGTCATCTGAAGATCGAGGACGGTCCCGGGCGGGCGCTCGGCCGCTCATTCAAGGTCAAGCTCTGGCCCACGCTGGTTTTTCTGCGTGACGGGGTCGAAGTTGCGCGTGTCGTGCGGCCGCAAAACGTCGCCGCAGTCAGCGAAGGACTATCGGCACTGTTCGATGAAACGGGGAAAAACGAAAGAACGGCCTGATCGACGCCAGAGGGACCGGCGTTATGGCTCGACCGTAGTGGACGGATCACGCCGCGAAACGCAGGCGTATCGGCACGGCAGGAATTGCAACTGAGATAGCTGCGAAATACACGGGAAGACGTATAAGGAAAGACGACCAGACAGCAAGCGCGGAACGCGCAGCGCTTGCTGTCAGCGGCGCTCACCGAGGGCGGCGATGCGCTTCAGCGATGATTTCGCACGTTTGCAGATGGATGTTCAGCGCTTCGACGACCAGTGCGCGCAGGCGCGCGAACCAGCTGGTATTGGCGGTGGCGACGGCGATAGTGGCATTGCTCATGGTGGGCTCCGATGAATAAGGGTGAATACCTAGGTAATTACCCTTATTATAACCCTATGATGTCGCAGCGCAACACAACATTCAAGATCAGTCGCCCGTAGCAGGCCGTCCGGCAAATCCAACCCGCTCTCACGCCGCACGCACGCCGTTCGGCTCCTCCAGCGTTTCCGTCTGCGCGAGCACCGGGAAGAGACGTATCCACAGCAGTGCAACCGCGATCGTCGCCATACCACCCACCAGAACAGCCGGCACCGCGCCCCACCAGCCCGCCGTCACGCCCGATTCGAACTCACCAAGCTGGTTCGACGTGCCGATAAAAAGCGCGTTGACCGCGCTGACGCGGCCGAGCATCTCATCGGGCGTGCGCAGTTGCACGAGCGAGAGCCGCACCACCACGCTGATCACATCCGACGCCCCCAGCACGGCCAGCGACACCAGCGAAAGCACGAACGAGTGCGACAGGCCGAAGACGATCGTCGCCGCGCCGAACGCGATCACGCCGCCGAACATCGCGACACCCGGACGGTTACGCAGCGGAAAATGCGCGAGCCAGATCGTGCCGGCGAGCGCGCCCACGGCCGGAGCCGAGCGCAGCAGGCCCAGCCCCAGCGGACCGGTCTGCAGGACGTCGCGCGCGAAAATCGGCAGGAGTGCCGTCGCGCCGCCGAACAGCACCGCGAACAGGTCCAGCGAAAGCGCGCCGAGAATCACTGGCTGACGCCGGATGAACGCGATACCCGAGAACACCGATTCGAGTGTGACCGGCGCGCGCGCGGCCGGCTTCGTCCGTAGCGGAATCGACCAGACGAGCGTCGCGGCCGCGATGAACGCGATGGCGCTGGCCAGATACACCGCACTCGGGCCGAGGCCGTACAGCAGACCGCCGGCCGCGGGCCCGAGAATCTGGGCAGCCTGTCCCGCCGAGGTGGACCAGGCGGTCGCGCGCGGCAACTCGGCGCGCGGCACGACGGAAGGCAGCAGCGAGGAAACCGACGGCGACTCGAACGCCCGCATCGCGCCAACGAGCGCCGCCAGCACGTAGATAACCGGTGCCGACAGCCAGCCGCCGAGCGTGCCGGCCAGGAACACAACGGCGGCAAGCGCTTCGAGCGCCTGGCAGACGGCCGCGATACGCCGCCGGTCGTAACGGTCGGCAACATGGCCCACCACGAGCGTGAGCGCGAACATCGGCAGGAACTGCGCGAGCCCGACGAGCCCGAGCGCAAACGCGCTGTGCGTGATGGCGTAGATGTGCCAGCCGATCGCGACGGCAAGCATCTGGAACGAGATCGACGACAGGACCCGCGCTCCCCAGAACCGTTGAAAACTGGCATGGCGCGCCAGACTGAGTTTTGGTTCGATGGGCGGCTGGGTCGGGGGCTCGGGTGTCATGAACGGTCGGTTCGAAGATCGCGGTTCGATACGGGAAAATACGGGAAATCAGGACGAAAACCCGTGCGGGCGCGCATAAAGCCGCCCGTCGAAAGTCGAAGAGTGTAGAGCAAATCGGAGAATCGCGAGGACGCCGGACCGGGCTGCACCGGCCCGGGCAACGTGAAAGCGTGATCGCGGGATGCCGCGATCGCGCGTGGGGGCATGGTCAGAACTGGTAGTTGAACGAGAAATCGAACACGGCGTTGGTGGCCTTGCGGGTTATCGGGCTGCGAGCCGCATCGCCGACCAGTTGCTGCACGCCGGCGTCGCCCGTCACGAACCAGTGCTTCTGGAAAAACCAGATGGCGCTGACACCGAAGCCCACCGATTTGAGCCCCGCGCTCGCGTCGTATTGCGGATAGCCGGAGCGCACCGACTGCAGGCTGCTGACGCCATACCACGTCTGCATATAGCGCGAATCGGCGAAGATCAGGTTCGGGCCCGCGAACCAGAAGAATTTTTCGGAGCTGCCGGGCAACGGCATATAGGCGCCGAGATCGCCGATCCAGCCGTCCGAGCCGCCGAGGTTGCGCCGGACATCCGCGCGAATCACAAGCGGGAATTCTTTCGATACCGCGTATTCCGCGAAGAGCTTGGCCTCGGGCGCGGGATTGATGTTGCCCATGCCATCGAGATGGCCTGAGTTGTCTTCCGCGCGACGGCCGAGGTCGTAGGTAATCGCGAGACCCGCGCGCCAGTGCGTGGTGCGCACGAGGTTCACGCCGACCCCTTCGCCGGTCGAGAGGAAGAACAGGTCGCGGTAGCGCACGTCGATCATCGGGCCGACCAGCGCGTGATAGTTCGCGGCGCCGTCGTAGCGCGGACGCACCGTCACGCCGACACCCAGGCGCGCCTGCCATTCGGGAATCGGTGCGTTATAGAGCTTTTCCAGCGGAAGCCCCACTGAGTATTGCCATTCGGCAAGCGGCGATGGCGTCTGTGCGCGCGCGGCGATGGGTATCGTGGTGGTCGATATCACCGTCGACAGCATTGCTGCCAGTTTCAGTGCGCGGCATATCCGGTCATCGCGTAACGCGCTGCCATTCAACATGAAGCCTCCGGTCCCCGTTGCCGGGGGAAATCTGCGTTGTTCTTTGCGGGCCGGTGCGAGAGCAACCGTTTTCAAGCTGCTGCTGCGCCGTCCGCTGCCATTTTTTCCGTCACCGTGACTTTCTCGCCACCCGCGAACGCTGCGCCCGCGGTACGCGCCGTTGCGCAAATACCATTCCCGAGCGCGACGGCGAATCG
>CALFSF010000189.1 GCA_937917025.1 uncultured Paraburkholderia sp. | reverse complement strand
GTTACTTGTTTCGATATTCCGGGGCGGGAACAAAGAGACGTTCAAGGCGTTCGCCGGAAGGGGATACGGGCCAGTTTTCCTCGCACGGCGGGCGGGCAGGTTATCTGGCCCGAGACTGGCATCGATCGCCTCGATCAGTGATGGTCGGCGGCCCCGGGTCTGGTGTTTTCGACGTCATCGCGTCGCCCCGCGAATGTCGTCACGGCGAACGCCGCCGCAGCCGCGAGCACCATCGACCCCCACGGATGCCGGCGGATATGGCGCTCCGCCCGGGCGATGGTGTCGGCCGCCGCGCGCGTCGCCTGGGTTTCGGCGCGCACCACCGAGCGGCCGATACGTATTGCCGTCGCGGCCGTCGAAGGCCGTGGCGTCACCCGCGACGCTGCCGGGCGTCCGGCCACGCGCGCATCGACACCCGCCGCCGATGCCTCGCGGTCCGGCGCGCCGTTCGACACGACGGCTGGCATCGTCGAGGCTGCGATCACCGAAGCGAGCATTGCGCGGCTTCCGGCTGGCGGCGTGTCGTTATGCAACGCCCACGGGCCGCGTGGATCGTGCAGGCGCCCGCGAGCCGCCGAGAACTCCGCGCCGAGCAGCAGCACGGCCGCCGAGAAGTACAGCCACATCAGCAGGATCGCGAGCGAGCCGGCGGCGCCGAACGAGTTGGCCATGCCGGCGTGCGCGAGGTAGAGCGCGAACATCTTCTTGCCCGCCGAGAACAGCACCGCCGCAACCAGTCCGCCGACCATCGCATCGCGCCAGTGGACCGGCGCGTCGGGCAGAAACTTGAGCAGCCCGGCGAACGCGATCGCCAGCACGAGCAGGCCGACCGCGAGCTGCACCAGGTTGCCGATCACGATGTAGGGCGAATCGCCGAGCAGCCAGTTGCCGATGAACGTGATGGCCGCATCGAGCACGAGCGAAACGATCAGCAGGAACGCGACGCCGAGCACCAGCCCGAACGAAATCAGCCGGACGCGAACGAGTGCGATCACGCTGGACGTGCGTGGCCCCGTGGCGGGCCACACTATATTGAGTGCGCGGTTGAGCGACGAGAACGTCGCGGATGCGCCGAGCGCGAGCAGCACGAACGAAATGGCCGCCGCGATGCCGCCCGCACTGCCGCTGTGATGCGCGTTCTGGACGATGGTCTGCACGGCCGCGGCCGCGTCGTCGCCGAGCACGCCGTGCACCTCGCTGTAGAGCTGGCCGCGCGCCGCGTCCGCGCCGAAGAACCAGCCGGCGACCGCGATCACGATCACGAGCGTCGGCGCGAGCGAAAAGGCCGCGTAGAACGCGATGCTGGCGGCCATCGCGGCGCAGCGATCTTCCGCGAACTGTTTGAAGGCGCCGACCGCCCACGATGCCTGCTTGCGGGCCGCGGTCTGCAGCTTGTCGGTGGAAAGCGTATCCATGGTCGTCCTTTGTCGCGGGACCGTTGCCCGTTGCGACTGCTGCAATCCGTATGCCTGCCACTATATCAACGCCGGCCGCGAGGCTATGGCGCTCAGTCAAGGCGCATCGCATGGGCGGCGTTCTTTTCGCACGGGTTGTTAGCTGCAAGTCGCTTGCCGCACGCTGCGTTCGCGACCGGCATGCCAGCGCCGTGCCGGTCGCGCTCGACGCCGTGAACGCCACCCGGGATTTTGTCCATGGCAAGATGGCTGTCGGCAACGGTGTGAAGCCGGAGCGAGGCGTCCTGGCGGATGCCGGCGTAGCGCTAAACAGTTTCAATCAGGCAGGCGCGTATTCATGGCGTGCGTTTTGCACGCCGTTCGTCATGTCCGGGCGGGGTGTCCCGACTCGTGAAAAGCATATGGGAATCGGGTGAACGATCGCGTTGGAACGGGGTTCGGTGGCGGATACGCCACGTTACGCGGCAGAATCGGCGTGCTTTATGGGCTGCTGATCGCCTTCAATATCGGTGCATGGATCTGGGCCTTCGCCGCTTTTCATCGCTATCCGCTGCTGATGGGCACGAGCCTGCTCGCCTATTCGTTCGGGCTGCGTCATGCGGTCGACGCCGATCATATTGCCGCCATCGACAACGTCACGCGCAAGCTGATGCACGCCGGCCAGCGGCCCATCGCGGTCGGTCTCGCATTCTCGCTCGGGCATTCGACCATCGTCGTGGCGGCCTCGGTCGCGATTGCGGTGGCGGCGACGGCCATGCAGACGCATCTGGCCGGATTCAGGGAGACAGGCGCGCTGATCGGCACGCTGGTCTCGACCCTGTTCCTGTTCGCGATCGCGCTAATGAATCTGGCGGTGCTGGTATCCGTGGCGCGCGCGTTCACGCGGGTCAGGAACGGCGAATCCTACGCCGAGGAAGACATGGATCTGTTGCTCGCCGGCCGTGGTTTGCTCGCGCGATGCTTTCGCCCGCTATTCCGGCTCGTCACGAAAAGTCGGCACATGTATTGGCTCGGTTTTCTGTTCGGTCTCGGTTTCGACACGGCGACGGAGGTCGGCCTGCTCAGTATTTCCGCCGCGGGTGGCACACAAGGTTTGCCGATCTGGTCGATTCTCGTGTTTCCCGTGTTGTTTACCGCGGGCATGACCCTGATCGACACGACGGACAGCATTCTCATGCTTGGCGCCTACGGCTGGGCCTTCGTCAAACCGATACGCAAGCTCTACTACAACCTGACGATGACGACGCTCTCGGTCGTGGTCGCGCTCCTGGTTGGCGGTATCGAAGGACTGGGGCTCCTCGGAGACAAGCTGGCGTTGAGCGGCCGGTTCTGGGATGCCATCGGTGCGCTCAACGAAAATTTTGGCCTGGTGGGTTATGTGATCGTGGGCGTCTTCGCGGCCTGCTGGCTGGGTTCGGCCGTGCTCTATCGCTGGATGCGCCTGGGCGATCTGGATGGCCGATCGGGACAGGCCTGAGCGTACTGTGGGTTGCCACGCGGCACTTTTCTGTGCGGCGCGCTGCGGTCTGGAATGGCGGCATATGGCGGAAGGATATGACGCGGCGACCACGCCGCTCACGTTCTCGGCGCCCTGTTGATTGCGATTTTCGCGCTGACGCTCTTCTAGCCGGGTTCGCCATGGCAGCCGGGTGACGCTTTGCCGGGCAAACGCGACGTCGTTGCCGCCGACAGAACAGCCGCGCGTCACTCCACCGCGGCGAGCGCCAGATCGATTCCCGACTGGCGAATACCTGTCGCTGCAGCCGGGGCGAGTCCATCGTCGGTGATCACCTGATCGAAGCTTTCGAGACTCGCCACCTTGTAGAGTCCCACGGTACCGTATTTCGAACTCGCGACCGT
>CALFSF010000188.1 GCA_937917025.1 uncultured Paraburkholderia sp. | reverse complement strand
GGGCTTCGACGAGTGCGAGGCCTTCCAGTAATCGGCAGCGACGAGCGGCGTGAGCCGGTCGTGAAGCAGCGTGAGCGGTGGCGGCAAATGCCACTGCCGCTCACGGAAAGATTCGATGTAGCGCAGCAGCAGACAGCAGCAACCGTGCTTCGCGTCACGCACATTACGCGGCAAGCGCATCGCGACATCGTCGACGCTGATCGACGTCTGCGAGAAAACCCTGAACTTTGTGCGCAGCACGTAGCCAGACAGACAAGGCCACGCGATAACGAGAAGCCAGGCGACACGGATTAGAAGCACCTCGATGACCGGTTCGAGACCGGCAAGCGGTCTCTTCGAAGTCACTTCGAAGTCGCAGCGAGCGACATCGAAGCGACGTTCAGACGACATCAAAAACGAGGTGCTTTCGATGCAGCGAAGACCTTCGGCATCACATGCTTCGATCGCTTCACGCGAAGCGACAGACACGCTCTGTTGAACAAAGTGTTGTATGCAGGTCGCAACGTGAATCGAAAACAGGATTTTTCGTGAGTGAACTCTTTTATCACTCACGAAAAGATGGTACAAACCGTTCTAAATTGATGGTGACATTTATGCTCAACTGGGATGACGAGATCACTGCCGTAACTCCCGCGAGCGCTTCGCAACAGAATGCGTTGCGCAACGCTTCGGAGACGGCCGTCGGAACGCAGGCTGCATCGCGTGCCGCTCATCAGGCTCCCTCGGCTCAGGACATCTTCGCGAACGACATCGCTGTCGCTCCGTATGCTGCTTCCTCCGCCGCTCAGGCAACCGCACCGACCATTCCTGCCGCTGTCCCGGCCGCCGCTTCGGAAGCGCGCGTGAATGTCGCGGACAAGCGCATCATCAACGGCCAGACTGACGTCAACCAGCTGGTGCCGTTCAAATACAAGTGGGCGTGGGAAAAGTATCTGGCGGGTTGCGCGAACCACTGGATGCCGCAGGAAATCAACATGTCCCGCGACATCGCGCTCTGGAAAGACCCGAACGGTCTGACCGAAGACGAACGGCGCGTCGTCAAACGTAATCTCGGTTTCTTCGTGACGGCGGATTCGCTGGCCGCGAACAACATCGTGCTGGGCACCTACCGCCATATCACGGCGCCCGAATGCCGCCAGTTCCTGCTGCGCCAGGCGTTCGAAGAGGCGATCCACACGCACGCTTACCAGTACATCGTCGAATCGCTCGGCCTCGATGAAGGCGAGATCTTCAACGCGTATCACGAGGTCTCCTCGATCCGCGCGAAAGACGAATTCCTTATTCCGTTCATCCACACGCTGACCGATCCGGCCTTCAAGACCGGCACGCTCGAAGCCGACCAGACGCTGCTCCGGTCGCTGATCGTGTTCGCCTGCGTGATGGAAGGCCTCTTCTTCTATGTCGGCTTCACGCAGATTCTTGCACTAGGCCGCCAGAACAAGATGACTGGCGCGGCGGAGCAGTACCAGTACATCCTGCGCGATGAGTCGATGCACTGCAATTTCGGCATCGACCTCATCAACCAGATCAAACTCGAAAACCCGCATCTGTGGACGGCTGAGTTCCGCGCGGAAATCCGCGAAATCTTCAAGCAGGCTGTCGACCTCGAATATCGCTACGCAGAAGACACCATGCCGCGCGGGGTGCTCGGCCTGAATGCGTCGATGTTCAAGAGCTATCTGCGCTTCATCTGCAACCGCCGTTGCCAGCAGATCGGTCTCGATCCGCTGTTCCCGAACGAGGAAAACCCGTTCCCGTGGATGAGCGAGATGATCGACTTGAAGAAGGAACGCAACTTCTTCGAAACGCGGGTCATTGAATATCAGACAGGCGGCGCGCTCTCCTGGGAATAAGCCGGGAGTCGTGTCGTAGACGAAATCGATGGGGATGCCGCCGGCCGCTCATGGCCGTCGGTGGCACATAAGGTTAGGAGCAGGAACGCCTGATGCAAAGCACGCCCGGTGCGCCATGTGCCTCGATGGCCATGGCCCACGACGATGACAGGCACTTTGCGAACCCTTCAGTGGGATGGGCAAACTTCCCCCCGGAAAAAGCCGCTGGCCATAGGGCCAGGGGTTCGATCAAGCAATTGCCGGCGTCGGAATCCGACGCCGACCAGATCTGGCGCGCGGTGCCGTATGGCACCGCGCGCCTTACCGCATTCATTAGCGTAAGCGCGCTGCACCTGCGTACGCCGATGAATAGCCCGCTTCGTAGCGCGCGCCCTGAGAAGCGTCCGCGGGAAGCGGGTTTTGACGAAGGGTGTTGTTTGAACTGACTCTCATCTGAAAACCTGAAGGAGAAAATGATGGCAACTGCAAAAAAAGCCGCCGCGAAGAAAGCCCCGGCAAAGAAAGTCGCTGCAAAGAAAGCTGCACCGGCAAAGAAGGCAGCCGTTAAGAAAGTCGCAGTGAAGAAGGTTGCGGCGAAGAAAGTTGCAGCGAAGAAAGTGGCAGTGAAGAAGGTCGCAGCGAAGAAGGCAGCGCCGGCGAAGAAGGTTGCAGCGAAGAAAGTTGCTGCACGGAAAGTCGCTGTGAAGAAGGTTGCAGCGAAGAAGGCAGCACCGGCGAAGAAGGCCGCTGCGAAGAAGGCGCCTGCGAAGAAGGTTGCAGCGAAGAAGGTTGCCAAAAAGGCAGCACCGGCGAAGAAGGCCGCAGCGAAGAAAGCTGCGCCTGCGAAGAAGGCTGCTGCTAAAAAGGCGCCTGCTAAAAAGGCTGCTGCCAAAAAGGCTGCCCCTGCGAAGAAGGCTGCCGCCAAGAAGGCTGCCCCTGCCAAGAAGGCTGCTCCTGCGAAGAAGGCTGCCCCTGCGAAGAAGGCTGTCTCGAAGAAGGCTGCCCCTGCTCCCGCTGCGCCTGCTGCATCGAGTGCACCGGCTGCAACGGTGAAGACCGCGTTGAACCCGGCTGCCGCATGGCCGTTTCCGACCGGCAGCCGTCCGTAAGACGCTGAAGCAGTAATCAGGCACATCGCGATGTGTCCGATGATTGGGTAGAACAGGACCCAATCACCGTCCCGTCACCGGTTTAGCGGTGGCGGGATTTTTTTCGTCTGCTGGTTTTGCCGCGCGACCGGAGCCACTTCGACATCGAATCATGTCGTCGTGGCTCAAGAGGGGTGTGTTCAGGGCAGGCGGATCGCCTCGATCGTCAGTGCGTGACGCGCGTCACGCCGCCGCTCGACAGCAGACGCACGCGCTCGCCCGCGCGGAAGATTTCGCCCGTGGCGCTCTGCGTGATCGCACGCAGGTCGCCGTTGTCGAGCCGCACGGTAATTTCGACGCCGTCGCGCATTGCCACGCCGTTTTCTACCGCGTTGCCCGCCACCGCGCCAACGAGGCCGCCGACGATGCCCGTCACGATCGAGCCCGTGCCGCCGCCGATCGTGCTGCCGGCCACCGCACCGAGCGCGCCACCGCCGATCGCACCCAGGCCGCTCGGCTGCCCGTTGTTCGAGCTGATCTTCACGGCGCGCACGCTCTCGACGGTGCCGAGGCGCACCGTTTCTTCACGTTGCGCCTGGGACGCCGTGTAGACGTCGGCCGAACTGCTGTTGTACGCGCAGCCTGTCATGACCGCTGAAGCGGCGATTATCGTCGCGACTACCAGGCGACCCGTCGTTTTCATGCCCTTCACTCCACTCATTTACGGCAGGTCGTATCCAAACGCCTGCTTGAATCGTTCGTTGATCTGCGCACGTGAAGGCGCATAGTTCTGCGGACCCTGATGTTCGATCTTGAGGGCGCCCATCAGGCTCGCGAGACGGCCCGTCGTGGCCCAGCCGAGATTGTTTTCGATGCCGTAGAGCAGGCCGCCGCGGAACGCGTCGCCGCAACCCGTCGGATCCAGCACCTGCTTCGCGGTGACGGCCGGGATCTCTTCGATCGTGCCGGCGTGGTGGATGTGCGCGCCCTGTTCGCCGCGCGTGACGATCAGCGCATCGACGCGGCTCGCGATTTCTTCGACCGACCAGCCCGTCTTGTCGCTGACGAGCGCAGCTTCGTAATCATTGACTGCCACGTAAGTGGCAAGTTCAATCATGCGCCGCAGCGACGCGCCGTCGAACAGCGGCAGCCCCTGGCCCGGATCGAAGATGAACGGCACGCCCGCCGCGGCGAGTTCTTCCGAGTGCTGGATCATGCCGTCGAAGCCATCCGGCGCGACGATACCGAGCGTGATGCCCTTCGCTTCGCCCGCATGGTTCACGTGCGACTGCATCATCGCGCCCGGGTGGAACGCGGTGATCTGGTTGTTTTCGAGGTCGGTCGTGATCATCGCCTGCGCGGAGTACGTGTCCGGCAGCACGCGCACGTGTTCCGTCGACAGGCCGAGGCTCGCGAAGCGGTCCATGTAAAGCTGTGCGTCGACGGCGCCCATCGTCGCCATGATGCGCGCGTCGCCGCCGAGCAGATTCAGCGAATACGCGATGTTGCCGGCGCAGCCGCCGAACTCCCGGCGCATCGTCGGCACGAGAAAGCTCACGTTCAGGATATGAACCTGCTCAGGCAGGATGTGTTCCCGAAAGCGACCCTCGAAGGTCATGATGTTGTCGTAGGCGAGCGAACCGCAAATGAGCGTGGCCAAGGCTAACGTTCCTGTCAATTTTGTTGGTAAGCGCCGCGGCGTCCATGCCCCGCACCCCGGCACGAGGCCGGATGTGAAAGCGCCGCGCGGATGCGCGGCGCGGACCCCTGTGCGGCAGGGATTTACTTCAGCGCGCCGAGCGCTGCGTCGTAGTTCGGCTCGTTCTTGATCTCGCCGACGAGTTCCGCATGCACGACGGTGTCGTTCTCGTCGATCACGACGACCGCGCGCGCCGTCAGGCCGGTCAGCGGGCCGCTCGTCACGTCGACGCCGTACGCCTTCGCGAAATCATGGCCGCGGAACGTCGAGGCCGTCACCACGTTCTCGATGCCTTCGGTCGTGCAGAAGCGCGTTGCCGCGAACGGCAGGTCGCCCGACACCACGATGACCGCGGTGTTCGCGAGCTTGCCGGCGGCTTCGTTGAACTTGCGCGTCGACGTGGCGCAGGTCGGCGTGTCGAGGCTCGGGACGATGTTGAGCACCTTGCGCCTGCCGGCGAAATCGGCGAGCGTGACGGGCTTCAGATCCTTGCCGACGAGCGAGAAAGCGGGTGCCTTCTGGCCGGCCGACGGGAACGTACCGCCTACTTCGATCGGGTTACCACCCAGCGTGACTTGACTCATGTTGTGCTCCGGAAATGCGTCATCGTTGACGTGAAATGCACCCGGTTCACCGGGCGCGCGAGAGATGCGTTAGGACTGCGTTCACCGCGTCCAGGACGTCGGCGGCGCGGCAAACGTCAGGGGTAAAAAATCTGCACACGGAAATTCGATGCGACGGCGTCGCCGGTGTCGAGACGCACGATCATCGTCTGCGTCGCGTGGGCCGGCAGGCCCGCGGCGATCGACGTGCCCGGCGTCACATAGTCCTGCGGCCACAGCACGCGGCGGATCGCGATATTGCTCTGCGCATCGAGCAGCGTGAGCTCGATTGCCGGATACGCCAGCGCAATGCCAAAACGGTTTCGCAGCGGCATTTTCAGTTCGAGCTTGTGCGGGCCGTCCACCTGACGCAGATCGGACGGCTCGACCTGCAGGCCGTCGATATCGCGCGGCGGCGCGACGGTGCAGCCGAGCTGCGCGCAGGCCTGCGCGTAAAGCGGCTGCGAACCGGGCCAGTAGACCATTACGGTTTCGCGCTGCCACCACGCAAGCTGCGCGATCAGCGCGACGAACAGAATAAGGGCGGCGAGCGAGCCGAGAATGATCCAGCCGGTGCGGCGTGGCGCGGCCTCGCGCGTCTCGCGGACGACGGCGAACGGTTCCGCGTCTTCGTCGTGATCGGGCGGCGCGGCAAACGATGCGGGCGCGGGCGACGTGAAACGCGGCTCGCTGCCGCGCGTCTCCGGATAGATCGCATCGGCGGCCGGCGTGGTCGCGAACGTCGGTTCGGCCTGTTCCTCGATCGCCGGTTCGTCCGCGCGGGCACGCGGGGTGTCGCGATCATCGGCCATCCGGCGGCCGTTGATCGGCTCATGCAGCGGCTCATGCAGCGGCTCATGTGTCGCGGCGAAATCGTGTCCGGGTGCCGCCGCCGACCCGTTGTGCGCCGCGTGCTCCGCCGCTTCGCGTTCGATCGCGATCTTCAGCTTTGCCATCGCGGATTCGGACAGCGGGCGATAGGGGAGATTCTTCGTGCTGTGACGCAGACGGTCATCGATCAGCGCGTCCGGCGCGGGCGCCCACGGGTTCCAGGCATCGGTGCGGAAGTTCGGCGTGTCGCCGGAGTGCTGATGGGCATCCTCGAACGTGGGCGTGTGAGGCTCGATCGGCGTGTGCGTTTCGACGTGGGTGGACGTTTCGAGCGGCGCAGGCGGCTCGACCGGCTCCGGCGTTTCGACGGGGAACTGCGGCTCATCTGCCGCGCGCGGTTCGGCGGACGCGGCGGGCGATGAATGCGGCGCCGCTTCCGTGGGTATGTCGGTGTGCGGACGTGCGTTCGCTTCGTCCGCCACTGCATCGTGTTGCGCTTCGGGCTCTTGAGCGGGTTCCTGAACAGACTCCGGCATGCGAGCGGAAACGGTTTCCCGCTTCGGGTCGGAACCGGCGATCAATGCCGCCGCGACATCCGGGCCGACCGGCGTCGCGCGGGTCAGATCGCCGTCGGTGGTCTCATACAGGCTGCTGGACGCGTCAAAAACCTCGTGACAATGTCCGCAGCGCACGAGCCCGCGCCGCAGCGAAAGATGCGCCGGCTGGAGTCGGAAAACTGTTTCGCAGAAAGGACAGCGCGTCGCCAGGAGCATATTGAGCCGGGAACCCTGAGGGCGTTGAAGTGGACGATACGGCCTATTCTAATGGCTTTCGCGTCGGGTCCCCGGGAGGCAGACCCAGCCTTCGTGTTCACGCCAGACGGAGATGTCGATCCAGCGCTCGTAGACACGCGCGACCTCGTCCGCCTGCCGCGCGAGAATGCCCGACAGCGCAAGGCGACCGCCCGGTTTGACCTTCGACGCGAGCATCGACGCCATCAGCTTCAGCGGATTCGACAGGATATTCGCGACGACGATATCGAACTCGCCCGCCGGGCACGCATCGGGCAGGCCGTACGTGACTTCCGCGCGGTTGCGCTCGCTGTTCTGGCGGGCCGATTCGACCGCCTGCGGATCGATATCGATGCCGAATACCGGGTTCGCACCGCACTTCTTCGCAAGGATCGCGAGAATGCCGGAGCCGCAGCCGTAATCGAGCACGGATTGATCCTGCTGAACGTTCTGTTCGAGCCATTCCATGCAAAGACGCGTCGTCGGATGGCTGCCGGTGCCGAACGCCAGGCCCGGATCGAGTTCGAGCACGAGCGCGTCGGGGTCCGGCGCGTCGTGCCAGGACGGCACGACCCAGATCCGCTCGCCGACCGGAATCGGATCGAACTGCGACTGTGTGAGCCGCACCCAGTCCTGATCCTCGACGTCGCGCACCGTGAACGACGGCGTCGCGGCGAGACCCAGCTGGTTCGATGCGGCGGCGAGCAGCACGGCCGGGTCGTGCTCCGCCGCGAGCAAGGCGATCACGCGCGAGCGCTGCCATGCGGTGCGCTCAGGCGTGAGACCGGGCTCGCCGAAAAGCGGCTGCTCGTCGGGCGTGTCGGCGTCCGCGTCTTCGACCGACACGGACAGCGCGCCCAGCTCGAGCAGCGCGTCGGAGAGATCCTCCGCGTGCTCGCGTTCCAGCTCGACGATCAGTTCCCGGTAACTCATTGCTTACGCTTCTTCCGGTGCGGCCTGCAATTTCGCGGCCAGCCGGTTTTCGAGGTAGTGAATGCTCGTGCCGCCCTCGACGAACTTCGCGTCGAGCATCAGCTCGCGGTGCAGCGGGATGTTGGTCTGGATGCCTTCGACCACCATTTCCGACAGCGCGATGCGCATCCGCCTGATCGCCTGGTCGCGCGTCGCGCCGTAAGCGATCAGCTTGCCGATCATCGAATCATAGTTCGGCGGCACGAAATAGCCGTTGTACGCATGCGAGTCGACGCGGATGCCCGGGCCGCCCGGCATATGCCAGGAGGTGAGGCGCCCCGGCGACGGGATGAACTTGAACGGGTCTTCCGCGTTGATCCGGCATTCGATCGCATGGCCGCGGAACTGGATGTCGCGCTGACGCAGCGCGAGCTTCTCGCCAGCGGCGATGCGGATCTGTTCCTGCACGATGTCGACGCCGGTGATCAGCTCGGTCACCGGATGCTCGACCTGCACGCGCGTGTTCATTTCGATGAAGTAGAACTCGCCGTTTTCGTACAGGAATTCGAACGTGCCCGCGCCGAGGTAGCCCATCTTCTTGCAGGCGTCCGCGCAACGGTCGCCGATGCGCTCGATCAGGCGGCGCGCGATGCCTGGCGCCGGCGCTTCCTCGATCACCTTCTGGTGGCGACGCTGCATCGAGCAGTCGCGCTCGCCGAGCCAGATCGCGTTCTTGAACGAGTCGGCCAGCACCTGGATTTCGATGTGGCGCGGGTTCTCCAGGAATTTCTCCATGTAGACCTGCGGGTTGCCGAACGCACGGCCCGCTTCTTCGCGCGTCATGTTGACCGCGTTCACGAGCGCCGCTTCGGTGTGGACGACGCGCATGCCGCGCCCGCCGCCGCCGCCCGCCGCCTTGATGATCACCGGATAGCCGACCGCGCGTGCAATTTTCACGATCTCCTTCGGATCTTCCGGCAACGCGCCTTCAGAACCGGGGACGCACGGCACGCCGGTCTTGATCATCGTCTGCTTGGCGGAGACCTTGTCGCCCATCAGGCGGATCGTCTCCGGGCGCGGGCCGATGAACACGAAGCCCGACTGCTCGACGCGTTCCGCGAAGTCCGCGTTTTCAGACAGGAAGCCGTAGCCGGGGTGAATCGCTTCGGCGTCGGTGACTTCGGCCGCGCTGATGAGCGCGGGCATGTTCAGGTAGCTCAGGTTCGAAGGCGCCGGGCCGATACAGACCGCTTCATCGGCGAGCTTGACGTACTTGGCTTCCTTGTCGGCTTCCGAATAGACGACGACCGTCTTGACGCCGAGTTCGCGGCACGCGCGCTGGATACGGAGCGCGATTTCGCCGCGATTGGCAATGAGGATTTTTTCAAACATAGCGGATTTTCGACTCATCAATGGGCGCCGCGGCGCGAGTTGACCACGACTCAGCGACTGCCTCAGAGGATCGGTTGCGCACGCGGTAGAGGCGCGCGCCGACGGCTGATACGGAAAACGCGCCGGTTAGCCGACCACGAAGAGCGGCTGGCCGTATTCGACCGCCTGGCCGTTCTCGACGAGGATTTCCTTGATCACACCCGACTGGTCGGATTCGATTTCGTTCAGCAGCTTCATCGCTTCGATGATGCAGATCGTCTGGCCTTCCTTCACCGTGTCGCCCACCTGGACGAACGGATCCGAGCCCGGCGACGGCGCGCGGTAGAACGTGCCGACCATCGGCGACGTCACCACGTGGCCTTGCGGCGCGGCCGGAGCCGGCGTGGCCGGTGCGCCCGCGGCAGGCGCGTCGGGCGCCGCGCCCTGGAGCGGTGCCGGGCCGGCGTATTGCGGCGCGTACGAAGTGGACGGCTGCACGTAAACCGGCGGTGCATTCTTGACGATGCGAACCTTGCCTTCGCCCTCGGTCACTTCCAGTTCCGAAATACCGGACTCGGAAACGAGGTCGATCAGAGTCTTGAGTTTACGTAGATCCATTGGGCATCCCCTTTCAATGCGTGAAGTGCCGGCGTTCGATGACGTCCGGCGCTGAATTGGTTGTATTGGAGTCAGCCGCGCGCTGCGCCGGACTGCCCCGTGGACAGCCGGTCGAGTGCGAATTCGAGTGCGTACAGATATCCCTTCCAGCCAAGGCCGCAGATGACTCCTTCGGCCTGGTCGGAGAGATACGAGTGATGCCGGAACGGTTCGCGACGATGCACGTTCGACAGATGAATCTCGACGAACGGGATGCCGACCCCCGCCAGTGCGTCCCGAATGGCCACGCTGGTGTGCGTGTACGCGGCGGGATTGATCAGAATGAAACCGGTTGATTCGGTGCGTGCCGCGTGGATCCGGTCGACGATCGCGCCTTCGTGATTGCTCTGGAAGGTCGCGAGTTCAACGCCGGCTTCGGCGGCACGGTCAGCCAGCGCCTGATCGATCTGCGGCAACGTCACGCGCCCATAGACCTCGGGTTCCCGGGTGCCGAGAAGGTTGAGGTTGGGGCCGTGCAGAACCAGCAGTCGCGTCATGGTCGCTTCTATTTCCGTGGAATTGCGCGAACTTTAGCGCTGATTAGAGAAACTTGTCTAGTTTCGCAGGCCGTTCGCGTCGCTCCGGACCGGCGGCGCCCACGCCGGACGCGCCGATTTTGTGACAATTTCGCCTAATTTACGCGTAAAAAGGCGCGTTCGGAGAATATTCCGCGCATTTCGCGAATATGCGCTTAAAGCGCGTCGAGCGTGCGTTTCAGCTCGGCGGGCTCGATTTCGCCGAGTTTTGTCGAAAGAACGTTGCCTTTGGCGTCAATAACCACCGTATACGGAAGGCCGCCCGCGTTGTTCCCAAACTCGCGCGCGAGGTCCGCGCCACCGAAACCGGTCACGAAAACCGGGTAGTCGACCTTCACCTTCTGCAGGAAAGTCTTCACGTTCTTTTCCGAATCCACGCCGAGGCCGATGAACTGAATGCCCTTCTTCGCGTAATCGCGATGGAGTTGTGCGAGCGCAGGCATTTCCTCGACGCACGGTCCGCACCAGGACGCCCAGAAGTTCACGACGACCGGATGGCCCTTGAACATCGAAAGCGATTGCGGCTTGCCGTCGGCGTTCGTCACGCTTTGCGCCCAGAGCGCGTTCACGGCGTCCTGCGGCCTGATTGCCGCCGTGGCGCCGGGCGCGGATTGTGCCGCCTGCGTCGAGTTGCCATTGAGGAACCAGTAGCCGGCCGCGGCGCCGCCGCCCGCCGCCACAACCGCTACTGCCAGTGCTGCCAGGATCCGCTTCATTGTCGTGGGTCTGCTCAGGGAGTGGATGAAGTAATAGAAGAGGTTGCCGCCTATGCCGCCGACACGGCCGAAGCCGCCGCGCTGCTTTCAGCAAGCAGTGTCTGGACCGCCTGCCGGTTCGCGCGGGCCGTGCGGCCGCGTGCGTCGGCGCGCACCGCGCCGCGCAGATCGTCCGAATCATAGAGCGCGACGTGGATGCCGACCGGTTCCGTTTCGCGCCGCTCGTTCGCCGGACGCCACAGGAAGCTGAGCGTCTCGACGTAGCCGCGCCCGGCGAAGTGGCGCGTCTCGGAGACGTCGTACTGGATGTTGGCGTTGAGCAGATAGATGGCGACTTCCTTCGGGTTGTCGCAGAACGCCTGCAGATGCACGTCCGAATGCTCGCCTGCGGTGCCGCCGAGCACCGCGCCCGTCAGATACGGATTGAACGGCGCGAGGCGATCCATCCAGTCGAGCGCGACTTCGCGCAGCCGCCGCAGAACCGCCGGCTGGCTGTCGCCCTGGAAAAGCGACTGGTACTCGCGGATTTCTTCTTCTATCTGGTCGTTATCGGGAAGCCATTCGCCGGCGACGCGCGTCTCCCCGACGACCTGCCGCGCAGCCTTGCGTTTGGCCGTCGAATAATCCAGCCCGTCTTCGGCGATCATTCTTGCAGCCGCGATGGCGATTTCCTCACGCACGCGCTGCGGATCGAAATGTGATTTGCGAACCATCTCACAATCATACTAGAGAATATATGACGGCCTTTCCGGCCACCCGGACCGACATCACCGCGCGGCTGCGAGAGGGGCGTCGGTTACAATAGCGTCCCTTGCGGACGATCGTGAAAGACCGTCCTGCGCACTCCTTTCCCACGCAAAAAGTACGCCCGCGCGGCACGACAGGCTTATGCACATCCACATCCTCGGCATCTGCGGCACGTTCATGGGCGGTCTCGCCGCGCTCGCGCGCGGCGCGGGCCACAAGGTGACCGGCTGCGACGCGGGCGTCTATCCGCCGATGAGCACGCAGCTCGAAGCGCTGGGCATCGATCTGATCGAAGGATACGGCGCGGAGCAGGTCGACCTGCAACCCGACCTGTTCGTGATCGGCAACGTCGTTTCGCGCGGCAATCCGCTGATGGAAGCGATCCTCGATCGCGGCCTGCCGTATACCTCCGGTCCGCAATGGCTGGGCGAGCATGTGTTGAACGGCAAATGGGTGCTGGCCGTGGCGGGCACGCACGGCAAGACGACGACGTCGTCGATGCTCACGTGGCTGCTCGAGGATGCCGGCATGAACCCCGGCTTTCTGATCGGCGGCGTGCCGCTGAACTTCGGCGTGTCGGCGCGGCTGACGGATTCGAGCTTCTTCGTGATCGAGGCCGACGAGTACGACACGGCGTTCTTCGACAAGCGCTCGAAGTTCGTTCACTACCGGCCGAAAACCGCGATCCTGAACAACCTCGAATTCGATCACGCGGATATCTTCCCCGATCTCGCCGCGATCGAAACGCAGTTTCATCATCTCGTGCGTACCGTGCCAGGCATCGGCCGGATTGTCACGAACGGTCGTGAAGATGCGCTCGAACGCGTGCTCACGCGTGGCTGCTGGAGCGAAGTGGAGCGCTTCGGCGTCGAGGGCGGCTGGCAGGCGCTGCCTGCCGAAGAAGGCGTGCCCGTCGACGAACGCTTCGCGGTTTATCACAACGGTGTGCGCGCTGGCGTCGTCGACTGGATGGTGCAGGGCGACCACAACCGCATGAACGCGATCGCCGCGATCGCCGCCGCGCGCCACATCGGCGTGCCGCCGGCGCAGGCCGCGCGTTCGCTCGCGACGTTTCGCAACGTGAAGCGGCGCATGGAAGTGCGCGGCAGCGTCGATGGCGTGACGGTCTACGACGACTTCGCGCACCATCCGACCGCGATCGGGACCACGGTTGCCGGGCTGCGCACGCGCGTCGGCCGCGAGCGCACGCGGATTCTCGCGGTGCTGGAGCCGCGCTCGAACACGATGAAGCTCGGCGTCATGAAGGCGCAATTGCCGGCGAGCCTCGCCGACGCGGATCTGGTGTTCGGCTACGGCGCGCCGTCCGGCCGCGACGCGCTCGGCTGGGATCTCGCCGACGCGCTCGCGCCGCTCGGCGACAGGGCGCGGGCGTTCAACGATATCGATGCGCTGGTCAAGGCCGTCGCCGCGGTGGCCCAGCCGGGCGACCAGGTGCTCGTGATGAGCAACGGCGGTTTTGGCGGCGTGCATCAGAAGCTGCTCGATGCGCTGTCGGCGCGTCCGGCGCGCACAGCGACGTCAGCGCAAGCCGTGGCCGGCGGCCAGCGGGGCGCAGCGTGATTCTCTATCTGCACGGCTTCCGTTCGTCGCCGGATTCGTTCAAGGCGCGTGTGATGGCGGCGCGTCTCGCCGAACTCGGGCGAAGCGACGAATGGTGCTGTCCGATGCTGCCGGTTTCGCCGCTCGACACGGTGACGCTCGTGGAGTCGCTCGTGCGCGGTGCGCGGAACGTGACCGTGGTCGGCAGCTCGCTTGGCGGCTTTTTCGCGACGTATCTCGCCGAAAAGCATGGCTGGCCGGCCGTGCTGCTCAACCCGGCGATCGTGCCGCAGCGCGACCTGAGCCACTATCTCGGCGAACAGCCGCTGTGGCACGGCGGCGGCAGCATCGTCGTCGAGCCGCACCATCTGGATGAATTGCGCTCGCTCGGTGTCGCGTCGGTCACGCGTCCCGAACGCTATTATCTGATTGCCGCGACGGGCGACGAAGTGCTCGATTACCGCGAAATGCTCGCGCACTATCCCGGCGCAAGAACCACACTGATAGAAGGCAGTGACCACGCGATCAGCGAGTTTCCCCATTATGTCGACGAGGTGCTCGCATTTTGCGATGCACGGCCGCCGGCGCCGCGCGAAGCGGCATGATTTCCTGATCCACGGACGCCTTTCGCGCAGCGAAGCGTGAGGCGCGAGCCGCGGACCACTACCACGAACATGAAGCCGGACGCGCGGGCGCGATGCGTGTCGACCGGTCGAAGTCTGAACGAGAGTACTGAGTGAACGTTTTCTTTGAGGAATCGGGCAGTTTCAAGGCGGGCAGCGTGCTGTCGCGTCAGGGCGACGCGTTTCAGGTCGAGTTGCCGGGCGGCCGGCGCGCGAAGGTGCGCGCAAAGGACGTCCTGATCGAATTCGACAAGCCGGCCGCCGGCGAACTGATGCATCAGGCCGACGCCGCCGCACAGGAAATCGATCTCGATTTCCTGTGGGAATGCGCGCCGGAAGAAGAATTTGCCTTCGCCGCGCTCGCGAAGGAGTACTACGGCGACACGTTCGGCGCGATCGAGCGCGCCGCGCTCGTGCTGCGCATGCACGGCGCGCCGGTGTACTTCCGCCGCAAGGGGCGCGGGCAATATCAGCGCGCGCCGCAGGAGCAGTTGCAGATGGCGCTGGCCGGTCTCGAGCGCAAGCGCCAGCAGGCGCTGGTGCAGGCCGGTATCGAGGAAGAACTGAAGGCGGGGCGTCTGCCGGAATCGCTCGCGGGCAAGGCGCTGGGTCTCCTGACGAAGCCCGACAAGAACACGATCGAATACAAGGCGCTCGAAGCCGCGGCGGCGGCGCGTGGCATTTCGATGGCGCGTCTGATGCTCGACTGCGGCGGCATTCCATCGGCGCGTGCGTTGCACGAGGCGCGCTTTCTGTCCGAGTTTTTCCCGCACGGCACCGGTTTTCCGCCTGTCACCGTCGGCGCGCTGCCCGACGATCTGCCGGAAGCCGAAGTCGAAGCGTTCTCGATCGACGACATCACCACCACCGAAATCGACGATGCGTTTTCGGTCGAGCATCTGTCCGATGGCCGTGTGCGCATTGGCGTGCACATCGCGGCGCCGGCGCTTGGGATCGATCGCGGCGACGCGGTCGATGCGATCGCGCGCGGGCGTCTGTCGACCGTCTACATGCCGGGCGACAAGATCACGATGCTGCCCGACGACGTCGTCGAGGCGTTCACGCTGAAGGAAGGCGGATTGCGTCCGGCGTTGTCGCTGTATGTGATCGTGAATCGCGAGACGCAGGATATCGTCGCGAGCGAGACGCGTGCCGAGCGCGTGTTCGTGAAAAACAACCTGCGGCACAACACGCTCGATGAACTGGTTAACGAAGCGTCGCTTGCCGCGGGCACGGGCGAGTATCCGCACAAGGAGGACATCGCGGTGCTGTGGCCGTTCGCGCAGGCGCTGTTCGAAAAGCGCCAGCAGGCGCGCGCCGGCTATGGCCTGAAGCGCGAGGTGCAGCGCAATACCGACTTCAACTTCTACGTGGAAGGCGAGCACGTCACGATCACGCCGCGCCGTCGCGGTTCGCCGCTGGATACGATCGTCGCCGAACTGGCGATTCTCGCGAACTCGTCGTGGGGCGCGTTCCTGCACGACCACGGCGTGCCGGGCATCTATCGCTCGCAGCGTGCGTTCGGCGCGCCGAGCGGCCCGAAGCGCACGCGCATGCAGACGTCCGCCGCGCCGCACGAAGGGCTCGGCGTCGCGCAGTATGCGTGGAGCACGTCGCCGCTGCGCCGTTACGTCGACCTGGTGAACCAGTGGCAACTGCTCGCGTGCGTGCAGCACGGTGTGACCGCGAAGCTCGCGGCGCCGTTCAAGCCGAAGGACGCCGATCTGTTCGCCGTGGTGCAGGGTTTCGACGACACGTACACCGCGTATGCCGACCACCAGCGCCGGATGGAGTACTTCTGGTGTTTGCGCTGGCTGCGTCAGGAAGGAAAGAAGCAGGTGGTGGCTTCGGTGGTGAAGGGCGACCTCGTGCGCCTCGAGGAAATCCCGCTGCTGCTGCATGTGCCGGGGCTTGGCGTGCATGCGCGCGGCACGAGGCTGCTGATGGAAGTGATGTCGCTCGATGAGCTGACGGTCGAGGCGTCGGTGCGTCTCCTGCACGTGCTCGATGCGCCGCAGGTGACGAGCGGCGCCGACACCGCCGAAGCCGACGAGGCCGACGAAGGTGAGGAAGAACTGATCGACGCCGCCGACGATTCCGCGGAAAGCGAAGCCGAAGCGCAGGCCGAAGCCGGCGACGCGGAGGGTGGAGAAGTCGTCGACGGAGAAGGCGACGGTGCGGGCGATGCGGCTGCATCTTCAGAACAGCAGATCACGGAGCCCGGACGATGAGCACCAACGTACACGTACACGCCGATGTGGGCGCGGCACGCGACCGATACGCGGTGATCGGCAATCCGGTTGCGCATAGCAAGTCGCCGTATATTCATGCGCGATTTGCCGAGCAGACGGGCGAGCCGGTCGAGTACACCCATGTGCTCGCGCCGGTCGATGGTTTCGTGCATCACGTGCGCGCGTTCATCGACGCGGGCGGGCGGGGCATGAACGTGACTGTGCCGTTCAAGCTCGACGCGCACGCGTTTGCCGACCGGCTGTCGCCGCGCGCGGCTGCCGCTGGCGCCGTGAACACACTGAGTTTCCGCGAAGACGGCATCCATGGCGACAACACCGACGGCGTGGGCCTCGTGCGTGACATCGAGGTGAACCTGGGCGTTGCGTTGAAGGGTGCGCGCATTTTGCTGCTGGGTGCGGGCGGGGCCGCGCGCGGCGTCGTGCTGCCGATGCTCGACCGGCTGCCGCGGACGCTGACGATCGTCAACCGCACGTCGGCGAAGGCTGATGAGCTGGTTGAGCAATTCGCCGCGGCGGCGCGGGACGTCGATTGTGAGCTGACGGGCGGCAGCGCGAAGGCGATTCAGCCGCACGCGTACGACGTGATCGTCAACGCGACTGCGGGCAGCCTCGATGCTGCGCTTCCCGAGTGTGACGACGCGGCGTTTGGCGCCGGCACGCTTGCCTACGACATGATGTACAGCGCGCAGCCGACCGTGTTCATGCGACACGCGCAGGCGCTGGGGGCGCAGACAGCGGACGGGCTTGGCATGCTGGTCGAGCAGGCTGCGGAATCGTTCTATATCTGGCGCGGCGTGCGGCCGGACGGCGCGCCGGTGCTGGCTGCGCTGCGCGCCATGGCGAAAACGCCGGCCTGATTTCGGGGCGGCGCGCGTTTCGGTATCAATCGAACGGGGGACTTTCGACGATGACAGGGGCGAGGCGCGCGGGCCGTCCGGGCATGGTGCGATGGATGTTCTATGTGCTGGCGGTGTTCGTGTGCGCGTGGCTTGCGACGCAGGTCTATTACTTTGCGCAGATCGCGATCTGGAACGTCGTCAATCCGCAGTCGACTGCGTTCATGCGTTCGGACGCATGGCGGCTTTCGCAGGACCGGCCGGACCTTTCGATCCAGCATACGTGGGTACCGTACGACCGGATTTCGCGGAATCTGAAGCGGGCGATCATTGCTTCCGAGGATGCGAACTTCGTCAATAACAACGGCTACGAGACGGACGCGATTCTTCAGGCGTGGGAGAAGAACAAGGCGCGCGGGAAGATCGTTGCGGGTGGGTCGACGATTACGCAGCAGCTGGCGCGCAACCTGTTTCTTTCGCGTGAGAAGAGTTATATCCGCAAGGGGCAGGAGCTGATTATCACGTGGATGCTCGAGACGCTGATGGACAAGGAGCGGATCTTCGAGATCTATCTGAACTCCGTCGAGTGGGGCAATGGGGTTTATGGCGCTGAGGCTGCAGCGCGGTATTACTACAAGACTTCCGCGATGAAGCTGTCGGGTGGGCAGTCGGCGCGGCTGGCTGTGATGCTGCCGCGGCCGAAGTATTTCGACGAACATCGAGGATCAGGGTATCTGGCCCAGCGGGCCGGGGTGATTGCCCGTCGGATGGGGGCGGCTGAATTACCCGATTGAGGGCTTCTTGCGGCGCCGGTTTTTCTGGTTTTCTTTTGGCCTTTCCTTGTGGTCATGTTGGTCTGTTTGTGTTGCCCCTTTGGCGGGGCGGCATTCCGGGTTTTTCGTGCCGAAGCTGTGTTTTCCTTTGGCCTTTCCTTGCATTCATGTCGGTCTATTAGCGTTGCCCCTGTGCGGGGCGGCACCTACTTTTCTTTGTCTTGCCAAAGAAAATGTATGGTCAGCCTGTTTTCTGCAACCTCGATTTGTGAC
>CALFSF010000187.1 GCA_937917025.1 uncultured Paraburkholderia sp. | reverse complement strand
TTCCGACAGACCGAACTTCATCTTGCGCGGCGCTAGATTGGCGACCATCACGGTCAGCTTGCCGACGAGCTGCTCCGGCTGATACGCCGACTTGATCCCCGAAAACACGTTGCGGGTTTTCTCCTCGCCGACGTCGAGCGTCAGTTGCAGCAGCTTGTCCGACCCTTCGACCGCGCGGCAGTCGACGATCTTCGCAATCCGCAGATCGATTTTCGCGAAGTCGTCGATCGAGATGAACGGTGATTCTTCCGCGTCGGCGTTGCTCTCCGACTTGCCGCTCGACGTCGCGGCTTTTGCCTTCGCTTTGGCTTTGGCCTTTTCCTCGGCGCTCGGCGCGCCGGATTCCGTGGCTTGCAGCGAGTCGCGATTCGCGTCGAGCAACGCCTCGATCTGCTTCGGATCGACGCGCGTCATCAGGTGCTTGTACGCGTTGATCGCGCGCGCCGAACTGAGCGGCACCGTTGCGTCGGACCACTTGAGCGGCTCGATGCCGAGGAACGCTTCGACGCCTTCGACGAGCTTCGGCAGAACCGGCTTGAGCGCGAGCGAAAGGAGCCGGAACGCCTCGATGCTCACCGAGCAGGTTTCATGCAGCGCGACCGCGTTCGCCGGGTCTTTGGCCTGGTCCCACGGTTTGGCCGTGTCGACGTAGCCGTTCACGGCGTCGGCGAGTTCCATCGTCTGGCGCAGCGCGCGGTTGTACTCACGCGCCTCGTAGTGCGCCGCGATCTGCGGAATGGCGGCGCGCAACGTGGCGAGCAGCGGATGATGCATCGCGCTGTCCTGGATGCGGCCTTCGAACCGCTTGATCAGGAAGCCCGCCGCGCGGCTCGCGATATTCACGTACTTGCCGACGAGGTCGCTGTTGACGCGCGCCTGGAAGTCGTCGAGGCTCAGGTCGAGGTCTTCCATCGTGCTGTTCAGCTTGGCCGCGAAGTAGTAACGCAGCCACTCCGGGTTCAGGCCGGTGTCGATCACGCTTTGCGCGGTGATGAACGTGCCGCGCGACTTCGACATCTTCGCGCCATCCACCGTCAGGAAGCCGTGCGCGAACACGTTGGTCGGCGTGCGATGGCCCGAGAATTCGAGCATCGCCGGCCAGAACAGTGTGTGGAAATAGAGGATGTCCTTGCCGATGAAGTGATACTGCTCGGCCGTCGACCCCTTGCGCGTCCACGCGTCGAAATCGATGCCGCGCTTTTCAGCGAGGTTCTTGAAGCTCGCGTAATAGCCGACCGGCGCATCGAGCCACACGTAGAAGTACTTGCCGGGCGCGCCCGGAATCTCGAAGCCGAAGTACGGTGCATCGCGCGAAATGTCCCAGTCGGCGAGCTTCGCTTCGCCCGAATCGCCGAGCCACTCGCGCATCTTGTTGGTGGCTTCCGGTTGCGCCAGGCCACCCACCCAGCCGCGCAGGAAATTCTCGCAGCGCGGGTCCGACAGGCGGAAGAAATAGTGTGTCGACGTCTTGCGGACCGGTGTCGCGCCCGAGACGACCGAATACGGATTGACCAGCTCGGTCGGTAAATAAGTCGAGCCGCACACTTCGCAGCTGTCGCCGTACTGGTCTTTCGCGCCGCACTTCGGACACTCGCCCTTGATGAAGCGGTCCGGCAGGAACATTTCCTTGACGGGGTCATACGCCTGTTCGATGTCGCGCGCCTCGATGAGGCCCGCCTCGCGCAGCGCGACGTAGACCGATTCGCTCAGCACGCGGTTCTCTTCAGAATCGGTCGAATAGTAGTTGTCGAAGGAAATGCCGAAGCTGTCGAAATCGCGCTTGTGCTCCTGCCAGACGCGGTCGATCAGCTGCTTCGGCGTGATGCCTTCTTTTTCGGCGCGCAGCATGACTGGCGTGCCGTGCGTGTCGTCGGCGCCCACGTAGTAGATCTCGTGCCCGTGCATGCGCATCGAGCGGACCCAGATGTCCGTCTGGATGTATTCGACCAGGTGGCCAATGTGAATCTGTCCGTTCGCATACGGAAGCGCGGACGTGACGAGAATCTGGCGGCGGCCCGGCGGCGTGCCTGCGGTGAGATCGGTAGCGGGTGCTGACATAGGGATTCTGGGGCTTGCGGAAGGACGAAACTTCGATTCTAGCAGGGCGGCCCTGCCAGCGCGGCCCTGGCCGGATGGCCGGAGAACCGGCGCATGCGCCGCGGCAGACACGCGGATGAAGCTGGGTGATGAACCGCGATACGGATCGCAATCACTTGCATGGGGCCAGCGTAACGCGCCAAAGCGCGAACGCTGGTCGATCGCAACAATTTGCATGGGACCCGGGTAAGCGCTGAAGCGCTAACTCGGGTCGACCGCAGAAAGGAGGGAAGCGTCAACCTCGCGACGCGTTCGCAACGTTCGATTCGCGCGTTGCCGAAAACCGGACGCCCAAAAAAAACCGGGGCTGAGCCCCGGAGCAACAACGACAAGAGGAGAATGGTGACGCGGCGGCATCGCCAGCCACGTACCGTAAAGACAGACAGCGGATTTTCAGCAGAGTTCGAAATTTTTTCGATTCGCCGCTTTTATCCGCTGGCAGGCCAGTCAGTTCACCCGCCAGACCTTCCGGCAGACCGGGCGAACGGCCATTCTCCCCGTCAAGACGTGGTTACTTCGGTGCCTGACCCGGCTGCGCCGTTGCGCGCAGATAGATTTCGACGCGGCGGTTCTGCGCGCGGCCCGCTTCCGTGCTGTTGTCCGCGACTGGCTGCGTCGCGCCCATGCCTTGTGCCGACAGGCGCTGCGCCGCGACGCCGTGCGTGGCCAGATAGTTCACCACGCTTTGCGCACGGTTCACCGACAGCGTCTGGTTGTACGCTGCCTGGCCCGTGCTATCCGTATGGCCGACGACCTGCGCGATCACTTCCGGGCTTTGGGCGAGCGTCTGGGCGACCTGGTCCAGCACCGGCGCGAACGAAGGCTTGATCGCATAGCTGTTGGTGTCGAACGTGACCGAGCTCGGGATGTTCAGCTTGAGCGAGCCGTCCGGCTGCTCGGTGATCTGCGTGCCGGTGCCCTTCGTGGCGCCCGACAGCTTGTTGTGAATCGCCTGCCAGTTGTAGCCGGTGATGCCGCCGACCGCGGCGCCGACGCCCGCGCCGATCGCCGCGCCCTTGCCGCCGCCGAAGATCGCGCCGAGGCCCGCGCCGGTCGCCGCGCCCACGCCGGTACCGAGCGCCGTTTCATTTCCCTGCTGGGTGGCGCAACCCGCGAGCAGCGCGCCAGCAGCTACAAACACCGTAAGACGGCTGATGATTTTCGTGTTCATTTTTCGTTCCTCTCTTCAAAAAACCGGTCGTCGACGACTCAGGCAGGATGTCGGGCAGACGGTCCGCACCGACAGCGGAAAAGGGGCATCAGGCAAGGCCAGGCGCCAGCCACTACAATGGTGGTTGATCGCACGGCGATTTGGCCCTTCAGATAATAGTCGCCGAAGCGTGCCCGGCGAGCCTGTTTTTCGCAATGCCGTGCAACAATTTCTTTCAATTTCCTGTGGCCGGCGACGGTTCGATCCGAGCGTGCCACATGTGTTTGCGGAGTTTCAATGAGTATCGATCGGGCTTTGGTCGACGCTGCGCTCGCGGCTGTCGCTGACCCTAACACCGGCCGCCCGTTCGCGGCGGCAAAGAACCTCAAGAACGTTTCCGTCGATGATGCAACGGTGAGCGTCGACGTGGTACTCGGCTATCCGGCCAAACGCCAGTTCGCGGCGATCGAGGCGCTGGTCGCCGGCGCGCTGCGCGCGGTGCCGGGCGTCGCGAACGTCCGCGTGCAGGTGTCGCAGCAAATCGCCGCGCATACCGTGCAACGGGGCGTCAAGCTGCTGCCGAACGTGAAGAACATCGTCGCCGTGGCGTCGGGCAAGGGCGGCGTCGGCAAGAGCACGACGGCCGTGAATCTCGCGCTCGCGCTCGCGAGCGATGGCGCGTCGGTCGGCATTCTGGACGCCGACATCTATGGCCCGTCGCTGCCGATGATGCTCGGCATCGAGGGCCGGCCGGAATCGCCGGATGGCCAGTCGATGAATCCGCTGACCGGTCACGGCGTGCAGGCCAACTCGATCGGCTTTCTGGTCGACCAGGACAATCCGATGGTGTGGCGCGGCCCGATGGCGACGTCGGCGCTCGAACAGCTGCTGCGGCAGACGAACTGGCAGGATCTCGACTACCTGATCGTCGACATGCCGCCGGGCACGGGCGACATCCAGCTCACGCTGTCGCAGCGCGTGCCGGTGACGGGCGCGGTGATCGTCACGACGCCGCAGGACATCGCGCTCCTCGACGCGAAGAAGGGCCTCAAGATGTTCGAAAAGGTGGGCATTCCGATTCTCGGCATCGTCGAGAACATGGGCATGCATATCTGCTCGAACTGCGGCCATGAAGAGCACATATTCGGCGCCGGTGGCGGCGAGCGCATGGGCAAGGAGTACGGCGTCGACGTGCTCGGCAGCCTGCCGCTCGATATCGCGATCCGCGAGCAGGCCGACTCCGGCCACCCGACGGTGGTGGCCGATCCGGACGGACGTATCGCCGAGATCTACCGCTCGATCGCGCGCAAGGTCGCGATCCACATCGCCGAGCGCGCGCGCGACATGACGTCGAAATTCCCCAATATCGTCGTGCAGAACACCTGAGGGTTTCGCGGTCGAAGCCAGCGGGTCCGTGCGCCGCCGCCATGCGTTGGCCATCCGGCAGGCATGTCACATGCGTCGATGCGCGAGGCCGGCGCGGTATCATGTCGGCTTCGAGGTCTGGCAAGGCGGGCGCAGGGGCGCTCGCCGGCTGACAAGAGGATCGCATGAG
Source organism: uncultured Paraburkholderia sp. (assembly GCA_937917025.1). Lineage (GTDB taxonomy): Bacteria > Pseudomonadota > Gammaproteobacteria > Burkholderiales > Burkholderiaceae > Paraburkholderia. Next base: position 10,913 of record CALFSF010000187.1, on the reverse strand, counting down.
ACAACGAATCGACGGACAGGCGGTGCATGCGTTCATCGTTCTGGCTGCCAGCAGCCTGCTTCTGTGCGGCTGCACTTCATTCCTGAGACCACAGGAAAAGCGCGCCGACGCGCAGTTGCAGCCCACCGCGGGCAATCTGGCCCGCGGCACCGTGACGTTCATCGAGCGCTCGGACGGCGTGCAGGTCACGTACAACCTGGCGGGCCTGCCGCCGAACAGCGACCACGCGCTGCAGATCCACGAGCGCGGCGACTGCAACGCCTCCGACGGGTCCAGTGCCGGCGCGATCTTCTCGCCGGGTGCGGAGCGGCTCAAGGCGGGCGCGCGCGTCGAGGGCGACCTCGGCAACATTCACGCGGATTCGAACGGCGTGGCGAGCGGCTTTATCGTGGCGCCGGACGTCTCGCTCGACGGCGTGCGCTCGGTCGTGCAGCGCTCGGTGCTGCTGCATCGCGACGCGAGCGATCCGTACGCGTATCCGCAGCATGGCGCGGGCGTTCCGCTCGCGTGCGGACTGATCCGGCAGTGAAATGTCCCACTGCCGGCAGCTTCCGTTCGATCGCGTAAAATAAGCGCCTTTCGTCGGGCGCCAGCCGGACTGCGCGTGGCTCACCCCCTTGCCAGCTATTCCGGATACGGCCTGCGGTCCGGCCGCTTATCCGGCTTTCAGCTGCTTTCGTCCGGCATTGACAGGCTCCATAACCCGGCTTTAATCCGGCTTTTATTCGTCAGGCAGCGTTCAACTATGACCATCAAATCCGACAAGTGGATCCGGCGCATGGCCGGCTCGCACAACATGATCGAGCCGTTTGCGCCCGATCAGGTCCGCGTCTCCGAAGACGGCCGGAAGATCGTCAGCTATGGCACGTCGAGCTACGGCTACGACATTCGCTGCGCCGACGAATTCAAGATCTTCACGAACATCAACTCGACGATCGTCGACCCGAAGAACTTCGACGAAAAATCGTTCGTCGACTTCAAGGGCGACGTCTGTATCATCCCGCCGAATTCGTTCGCGCTCGCGCGCACCGTCGAGTATTTCCGCATTCCGCGCAGCGTGCTGACCGTCTGCCTCGGCAAGTCCACGTATGCGCGCTGCGGGATCATCGTCAACGTGACGCCGTTCGAGCCGGAGTGGGAAGGGCACGTCACGCTCGAATTCTCGAATACGACACCTTTGCCTGCCAAGATCTACGCGAACGAAGGCGTGGCGCAGGTGCTCTTCTTCGAAAGCGACGAGATTTGCGAAACGTCGTACGCGGATCGTGGCGGCAAGTATCAAGGCCAGCACGGCGTGACGTTGCCGAGGACCTGACGCGCGCAGCGCATCGACCCACCAGTTACACGGGTGACCGCTGCTCTTTATAAAAGACAGCGGTCGTTCTTTTTGGAGAATCGCCCATGAAGTTTCGTTTTCCCGTCGTCATCATCGACGAAGATTTCCGCTCCGAGAACATCTCGGGTTCCGGCATCCGGGCGCTGGCCGAAGCCATCGAGAAAGAAGGCGCGGAAGTGCTCGGGCTCACGAGCTATGGCGACCTGACTTCGTTTGCGCAGCAGTCGAGCCGTGCGTCGTGCTTCATCCTGTCGATCGACGACGATGAGCTGTTGCCGTACGTCGACAACGTCGTGGTCGAAGGCGAGACGCCCGAGCTGGCCGCCGCGATCGTCGCGCTGCGCGCGTTCGTGACCGAAGTGCGCCGCCGCAACGCGGATATTCCGATTTTCCTGTACGGCGAAACACGCACGTCGCGCCATCTGCCGAACGACATCCTGCGCGAACTGCACGGCTTCATCCACATGTTCGAGGACACGCCGGAGTTCGTCGCGCGCCACATCATCCGCGAGGCCAAGGTGTATCTGGACTCGCTCGCGCCGCCGTTCTTCAAGGAGCTGGTGCAGTACGCGGAAGAGGGTTCGTACTCGTGGCACTGCCCGGGCCACTCGGGCGGCGTCGCGTTCCTGAAGAGCCCGCTTGGCCAGATGTTCCACCAGTTCTTCGGCGAGAACATGCTGCGCGCGGACGTCTGCAACGCCGTCGACGAACTCGGCCAGCTGCTCGACCATACCGGGCCGGTCGCGGCGTCCGAGCGTAACGCGGCGCGCATTTTCAGCGCGGATCATGTGTTTTTCGTGACGAACGGCACGTCGACGTCGAACAAGATCGTCTGGCACGGTACGGTCGCGCCTGGCGACATCGTGCTGGTGGACCGCAACTGCCACAAGTCGATCCTGCACGCGATCACGATGACCGGCGCGATTCCGGTGTTCCTGACGCCGACGCGCAACAACTTCGGCATCATCGGTCCGATTCCGCGCAGCGAGTTCGAGCCGGAGAACATCCGCAGGAAGATCGAGGCGAATCCGTTCGCGCGTGAGGCGCTCGCGAAGAATCCCGACCTCAAGCCGCGCATCCTGACCATCACGCAGAGCACGTACGACGGCGTGATCTACAACGTCGAGATGATCAAGGAAATGCTGGGCGAATGGCTCGACACGCTGCACTTCGACGAAGCGTGGCTGCCGCACGCCGAGTTTCACCCGTTCTATCAGGACATGCATGCGATCGGCGCGGGTCGTCCGCGCATTGGCGCGATGGTGTTCGCGACGCACTCCACGCACAAGCTGCTGGCCGGCATTTCGCAGGCTTCGCAGATCGTCGTGCAGGACTCGAAAACCAGCCGCTTCGACAAGCATCGTTTCAACGAGGCGTATCTGATGCATACGTCGACGAGCCCGCAGTACGCGATCATCGCGTCGTGCGACGTGGCGGCGGCGATGATGGAGGCGCCGGGCGGCACCGCGCTCGTCGAGGAATCGATTGCCGAGGCACTCGATTTCCGTCGTGCGATGAGCAAGGTCGACGCCGAGTATGGCGAGGACTGGTTCTTCAAGGTGTGGGGCCCCGACCAGTTCGCGGACGAGGGCATCGGCTCGCGCGAGGACTGGATGCTGCGCCCGAACGACCGCTGGCACGGCTTCGGCCCGCTCGCTGAAGGCTTCAACATGCTCGACCCGATCAAGGCGACGATCGTCACGCCGGGTCTGGACGTGGACGGCGATTTCGGCGAATCCGGCATTCCGGCCGGGATCGTGACGAAGTATCTGGCCGAGCACGGCATCATTGTCGAGAAGACCGGGCTGTATTCGTTCTTCATCATGTTCACGATCGGCATCACGAAGGGCCGCTGGAACTCGATGGTCACCGAGCTCCAGCAGTTCAAGGACGACTACGACAACAACCAGCCGCTGTGGCGCGTGCTGCCCGAGTTCGTCTCGCATCATCCGATGTACGAGCGCATCGGCCTGCGCGATCTGTGCGAGCAGATCCACAGCGTCTATCGCGCGAACGACATCGCGCGGCTGACGACCGAGATGTACCTGTCGAGCATGGAACCGGCGATGAAGCCGTCCGATGCGTTTGCGAAGCTGGCGCATCGCGAGATCGACCGGGTACCGATCGACGAACTCGAAGGGCGTGTGACGTCGATTCTGCTGACGCCGTATCCGCCGGGTATTCCGTTGCTGATTCCGGGGGAGCGTTTCAACAAGACCATCGTCAACTACTTGCGGTTTGCGCGCGAATTCAACGAGCGCTTCCCGGGTTTCCATACTGACATTCACGGGCTGGTGGGCGAGATGATCAACGGGCGCATCGAGTATTTTGTCGATTGCGTGCGGGCCGGATGAAGGGGCGTCTGAAGACGGCGGTGCGCGCGGGGTGGTGCGCGGCCGTCGTGGCACTCACCGTGCAGTCCGGGGTGGCGCATGCCGAGGTCGCGGCGGCCGATCCCATCGATGCGTCGATGCGCACGTGTCTTGCGCGCGGCGACATGTCGTCGACGGCGGGGCAGGTGCAATGCATGGAAACGGCGCGGGCGGCGTGGCAGTCCGCGTCCGACCTTGCGTACCAGCAACTGCTGGCAAAGGTGAAGGCATCGCAACGCAAGGGCTGGGAGCGTAGCCCGCAAAGCTGGAAGGCGTGGCGAGACGCCGAGGCGCCGATGCTGAGGGCGGTTTTCGAAACGACGCGCGGCACGATGTACGTGCTGTTCGAGGCCGACATGCAACTGCAGCCGGTACGAGACCGCGCGCTGACGCTTCGCAGCGCGGCCGCGAACGCTGGCACTGCGAGCGGCGGCAACAAACCGGCGCCGCGTCCGCGCGCATGTTCCCGGGATGCCGACTGCGCGCATGCGGACCGGGATCTGAACCGTTACTACCAGCGGCTACGCAGGGAGATGCCTTCACGCGCACGGCCGACGCTGGTCCGTGCACAACGCGCGTGGCTGGGTTTCCGCGATGCAACGACGCCACTGGTTGACGCACGTGGCCAGATCGACATCATTGGCGCGCGGGTGGCGACGCTCAAGCGGTTGTCGGAGACGGTGGGCAACGACTGAGGGGGCGGGCTGCGGGGCAACCCGCCCGCACAGGGGCAACGCTAATAGACCGACATGAATTCAAGGAAAGGCCAAAGAAAAAAGGCTGTCCGAAGCGAGCCGCAACGTCACGCAGACTCAGGCTCATAGCGATGGATCGCATCGAGTTGGCGCGCGAGTTCATCTTTCATATGAGCCGTGTCGTAGTCCAACTGAAGACCCGTCCAGAATTCATCGCTCGTCCCAAAGTATCGAGACAGACGCAAACCGGTATCGACCGTTACCGAGCGATGGCCCGCGACGATCTCGCCAATACGTTGCTGGGTGACTCCGATGTCCTTGGCAAGCCGGTACGCACTGATACCCATCGGAAGCAGGAACTCTTCCGACAGGATCTCCCCCGGATGGGGATAGGGAATTTCACGTGGCATAGACGGCACCTCCTGGTGATAGTCGACGATCTCGACGTCGGATGCGTCCCCGGCATTAAACCGAAAACATACGCGGTACTGATCGTTGATCCGGATGCTGTGCTGCCCGGCCCGATCCCGCACGAGGGCCTCCAGACGATTGTTCGGCGGAATCCGCAAATCGTCCAGATTCACCGCCCGATGCAGCATGGCGAGCTTTCGCATCGCGACCTTTTCAATATTCGCGAATCGCGCAACTCTCGTGCCCATGAACAGAGCCTCAGTGTCAACGCAACGGAAGGTCTTGATCATGGCTAATGCTATTGTGTCGCAATACTACCGTCAAGCGAGAGTATGTAACAGTACGTTGGGGAAACCACGCAGCAGAAGGGCAGACTCCGCCGACCCACATCTGCTAATTGTGTGATATTCAAATAGGGCGGCCCCGAAACCAAAAGGACCGCCCAGAATAAGAATAAAAAACCAGAAACCCCTACCCCAACGCCGCCCGAGCGTCACGAACTGCGCTCAAAACCTGCTCAGGCGCGGTCCCGCCTGGATGATTCCGGCTCGCGACGGAGCCTTCGAGCGTGAGGTATTCAAAAACATCCTCACCGATGAGGTGAGCGACCCCAGGCAATTCACTCCGCATCTGATCGAGAGAAAGATCAGCAAGATCGCATTCACGATCGACGCAAACGCGCACCGCAAGCGCAACCGCCTCATGAGCATCCCGAAACGGCAACCCGCGCTTGACCAGATAATCCGCGAGATCGGTCGCGGTCGAAAACCCTTGAAGCGCCGCATCCCGCATAGCCGCGGGCTTGACCTTGATCCCGGCAACCATCTCGGCAAAAATCCGCAACGTATCGGCGACCGTATCGACGGTGTCGAACAACGGCTCCTTGTCTTCCTGATTGTCCTTGTTATAAGCGAGCGGCTGGCCCTTCATCAGCGTGAGCAAGGCCATCAGATGTCCGTTCACCCGTCCGGTCTTGCCGCGCGCGAGCTCGGGCACATCGGGATTCTTTTTCTGCGGCATGATCGACGAGCCGGTACAGAAGCGATCCGCGAGATCGATGAACCCGACCCGCGGGCTCATCCACAAAACGAGCTCTTCGGAGAACCGCGACACATGCGTCATCACGAGCGCCGCCGCAGCCGTGAATTCAATCGCGAAATCGCGATCCGAAACCGCATCGAGTGAATTCGCGCAGATCCCGTCGAAGCCCAGTGTCTTCGCGACAGCATGCCGATCGATCGGATAGCTCGTGCCGGCGAGCGCCGCCGCGCCCAGCGGCAGACGGTTCACGCGCGTACGGCAATCGCGCATGCGCCCGGCGTCGCGCGAAAACATTTCGACGTAGGCAAGCAGGTGATGCCCAAACGTCACCGGCTGCGCGACCTGCAGATGCGTGAACCCCGGCATGATCGTCGAGGCATTCTGTTCAGCCAGGTCGATCAGCGCGCCGCGCAGGTCCTTCAGCAAGCCGCCGATGCGGTCGATTTCGCCACGCAGCCACAGACGGATATCGGTCGCGACCTGGTCGTTACGCGAGCGGCCGGTGTGCAGGCGCTTGCCCGCGTCGCCGATCAGCGCCGTCAGGCGCGCCTCGATGTTCAGGTGGACGTCTTCCAGGTCGAGTTGCCACTCGAACTCGCCGCGCTCGATTTCGCCCTTGATCTGCGCCATGCCGCGCTGGATGGCGGCGAGGTCCTCGGCGGCGATGATCTTCTGCGCGGCCAGCATCGAGGCGTGCGCGAGCGAGCCTTCGATATCGACCAGCGCCAGACGCTTGTCGAAGAAAACCGACGACGTGTAGCGTTTGACGAGTTCCGACATCGGCTCCGAGAAGCGTGCCGACCAGGCTTCGCCTTTTTTGTGCAGTTGGGACGTCATGATGTTTGGCAGTGGAGAGACGGTGAAAGGCGGGCGACCTGTAGCCACGTCGCCGGTAGAAAAGATTTCATCGGGACAGCGATTTTAGCATCCGGCGACGTTCCGGCCCGCCCCGAATCCGCGCGCCCGCGCCGGCAACGGGCCGCCCAGCCAGACGGCCTACATCCGCACGAGCATGACGAGCTTCAGATCCTCGCGATGCGCGGGCTTGAACGTCATCTGGTCGTAGACGATGCGGCCGTGGCGCGGGTGATTGAACTCCCGCCGGCCGCCTTCGCGTCCGCCCACGTCCTGCGACGCCCAGAAGCGCGCGAACGCATCGCTCGCGGCGCTCAGCGAATCGATCAGCGTGCGCGTCGGCGCTTCGTTCAGGTGACGGATCGAATCCGCGCGAAATTCGGCGGCGAGCCGCCTCGCGCGCGGTTCCCAGTCGGCGATCAGCTCGCGCGCGCCGGGTTCGGTGAACGTGAAGCGCAGCAGGTTGCGGTCGTGCCCGTCGTCGAGCCAGCCGACAAAGAGGTCGGCCGCCCGCGCGTTCCACGCGAGCGCGTTCCACTGCCGGTCGAGCACGTAAGCCGGCGCGTCGATCAGCTGGACGGTTTCGAGCAGGCGCGCGGGCGCGTCGGCGGCGGCCGGGTCGGGCTCGGCGGGATCGCGCTGCGCGGCGAGTTCGAACAGATACCCCCGTTCCGCGCGCGACAACTGCAACGCGACGGCGATGCGCGCGAGCGCATCGGCGGAGGCCGACACGGGGCGTCCCTGTTCGATCCACGTGTACCAGGTCGGGCTGACGCCGCACAGTTGCGCGACTTCCTCGCGCCGCAGGCCGGGCGTTCGCCGCCGGGGCCCCGGCGGCAGGCCGACCGCCTGGGGCGACAGCCGTTCGCGATGCGCGCGGATGAAGTCGCCGAGCGCGCGCGCGGGCGTGGCGTCGAGCGGTGGCGCAACAAGCTCGGGGGAAGGCGGCCGGTTCATCATGTCGATAGAGGCGGGTGGTGTTGATACCGGAATAATTGCTTAACTTGTACTGGTACAGAGCGGGCTCTATTGTAGCGGCTGGAACGGCACTTATCGAACCGGCGTACATGATGGGCGTGCCGTTCCACCCACGATCAACCGACGCGACCCGCATTTGTCCGGGCAGAGGAGCATTCCATGAAGCATCACGACCAGGTCGCCGACGCGTTCGGCTCGACCGCCGCCGCTTACCTCACGAGTCATGTCCACGCGACGGGCGCCGATCTGCAGACGCTGGCCGCCGCCATCCAGGCGACACCTGGCGCGACGGTGCTCGACATGGGCTGCGGTGCCGGTCACGCGAGCTTCGCGGTGGCGCCGCACGCGAAGTCGGTCGTCGCGTACGACATCGCCCCGCAGATGCTGGAGACGGTCGCCGCCGCCGCGCGCGAACGCGGGCTCGATACGATCCGCACGCAGCAGGGCGCGGCCGAAACGCTGCCGTTCGCCGATGCCTCGTTCGACTGGGTCATCAGCCGCATGAGCGCGCACCACTGGCACGACGTGCCGCAGGCGTTGAAAGAAGTGCGTCGCGTGCTGAAGCCGGGCGGCCGCGTGCTGTTCATCGATATCGCGGGCAGCGATCATCCGCTGCTCGACACACACATCCAGACCGTCGAACTGCTGCGCGACGGCTCGCATATCCGCGACTATCGCGGCGACGAATGGATCGCGCTGTTCGAAGCCGCGGGCTTCAACGCGTCGATCCGCGAGCGCTGGCGCCTGCCGATCGGATTCGACGCATGGGTCAAACGGATGCGCACGCCCGAGCCGCGCGTCGTCGCGATCCAGTCGGTGTGGAAGAGCGCGCCGGATGAGGTGCGAGCGTATTTCAACGTGCAGGCGGATGGCTCGTTCGAACTCGATGCGTTGATGATCGAGGCGCACTGAAGCGGCGCTTCGACACTTGACGGCATGCGGCGAGAAGGGCGCTTCGAACCGCACGTCGCGCAAACAAAAAGAAAAAAGGCACGCGATCCGATAAAAAGGAAAGCGTGCCCTTCGAACCAGAACGGGTTTGCGTCCAACCCTTACAGGAGGCCGCAAACCCGCTTAGCCAGACCAGGCGGATCAGCCCGTATTGCGCAGGCCTGCAGCGATACCGTTGATCGTCAGGTGAATGCCGCGCCGCAGACGCGCGTTGCGGTCACCCGCGCGGTGGCGCTTGAGCAGTTCCACCTGCAGGTGATTCAGCGGATCGAGGTATGGGAAGCGGTTCTTGATCGAACGCGCGAGCAGTGGGTTATCCGCGAGCCGCTCGCTCTTGCCGGTGATCTCCGACAACACCTTCGACGTACGTTCCCATTCCGCGACGATGCGCTCGAACACATGCTTGCGCAGCTTCTTGTCGGTCACGAGCTGCGCGTAGCGCGACGCGACCGCGAGGTCGGTCTTCGCCAGCACCATGTCCATGTTCGACAGCAGGTTCGAGAAGAACGGCCACGTCTTGTACATCTTCTTGAGCAGCGAAAGACGGCGTGCGCGCTCGGCATCGGTCGGCGCGTGGTCCAGGTGCGCGGCCACCGCGCTGCCGAAGCCATACCATCCGGTCAAGAGCAGACGGCATTGCCCCCACGAAAAACCCCACGGAATCGCGCGCAGGTCTTCGATCTTGCGCTGCTTCGGGTCCTGCAGCTTGCGCGAAGCCGGACGGCTGCCGATGTTCAGCTCGGCAATCTCCGAAATCGGCGTCGACTCGAAGAAATACTCCTTGAAACCCGGCGTTTCGTAGACGAGCGCCCGATACGACGCCATCGCCGTATCCGAAAGCTGCTGCATCGTTTCTTCGAAAGCGGGCAGCTGGTCGGGCGCATTGCCGTGCGGCAGCAGCGAGGCTTCGAGCGTCGCGGCGACGACCGTTTCCAGATTGCGCCGGCCGATCTCCGGATTGCCGAACTTGCTCGCGATCACTTCGCCCTGTTCGGTGAGGCGGATCTGGCCGTCGACGGTGCCCGGCGGCTGCGACAGAATGGCCTGATACGTCGGGCCGCCGCCGCGTCCGACTGTGCCTCCGCGGCCGTGGAAGAGCCGCAGCGTCACGCCGCGTTCGTTAAAGAGCGACACGAGCGCCAGTTCCGCGCGATACAGCTCCCAGTTCGACGTGAGGAAGCCGCCGTCCTTGTTGCTGTCCGAGTAGCCGAGCATGACTTCCTGCTCGCCGCCCTGATGCTCGATCAGCGAATCGACGCCCGGCAGCGCGATCAGGTCGCGCATGATGTGCGGCGCGTTGCGCAGATCGGGGATCGTCTCGAAGAGCGGGATCACCATGATGCCGTCGTGCGCCGGCTGTTCGACGTTGCCGAGCAGCCCTTTCAGCAGCCCGGTTTCCTTTTGCAGCAGCATCACCTCGACCAGATCGCTCACGGTTTCCGTGTGCGAAATGATGTAGTTGCGCACCGCGCGCGGGCCAAACTTCTCGCGCGTCACGCGGGCCATTTCGAGCACGCCGAGTTCGCTCTTCGCGAGATCGGAATACTCGACGTACGGCAGACGCAACGGACGCGGCTGGCCGAGTTCCCTCAGCAGCACTGTCAGCTTGTCGGCTTCGGACAACGCGGCGTAGTCGTTCTCGACGCCCGCGCGCTTCAGCAACTCGGCAACGACGGCTTCGTGGATGTCCGAACTCTGACGCAGGTCGATGCTGGCGAGATGGAAGCCGAAGACTTCGGCGGCCCGCGCGAGCGGCGACAGACGCGGCGCGGCAAGCGACGCGCCGTGCTGTTCCGCGAGCGAATCGATCAGCACGTGCAGGTCGGCGGCGAATTCGGCGGCGTCGGCGTAGGGCTTCGCGCTGCCGTGGCTGCGCGCGGCGACGACGCCCGCGCCCAGACGCGCCCGCGCGCTTTCCGCGAGGCGCGCGTACACGCCGATCAGCGCGCGGCGATACGGCTCGTCGGTGCGATGCGGCGACTCGTCGGGCGAGGCTGCCGCGAGCGCCTTTAGCGCGTCGCTGGAACCGGCCAGCAGGTTCGACACGGACAGTTCCGCGCCGAGCCTGTGCACCTGCTCCAGATAGTGTTCGAAGATCACCGTGGCCTGACGCGTGATCGCGTGTTCGAGCGTCGCGGCGCTCACGTTCGGATTGCCGTCGCGGTCACCTCCGATCCAGCTACCCATCTGGAAGAACGGCGGCAGGCGCGCGGGCAGGCCGTGTTCGGCCAGCGCGGCTTCGATGTCGGCGTAGAGCGCGGGGGTTTCCTCGAG
>CALFSF010000186.1 GCA_937917025.1 uncultured Paraburkholderia sp. | reverse complement strand
TTTCGCAGGCGATCGCGCAGGCGCTGCAGGTGAAGTTCGCGCAGACCGACCTGCCGCAGGGCGGCACCAGCAACCCCCAAGCCCACGAGCTGGTGCTGAAGGGCCGCGCGCTTCTGGACAAGTACGATGCCACGAGTATTGAAGCGGCAAGCAAGGATTTCGAGCAAGCCATCGCGCTCGCCGATCGGGTGTTCGTGCTGACCGCGCGTCCGGCCACGCTGAAGAAAGTGTATGAGATCGACCTGCCGCGTCCGCGCGTCACGTCGGAGGTTCGCTACGACCCGCGCTTCATCGAGATCTCGCGCGATATCTGGCATGACCTGCGCGAAGAAGTGCAGATCGGTTAATCAAGGAACGGGAAACATGTCTACTACCCCTCAACAGATGATGCCCGCGGGCCTCGACCCGGCTTCGCTCGCGCAGGTCGAGCGCGTCGCGCAGAAGCGCATCCGCCAGCGTCAGGCACTGGTCATTTCGCTGCGCGTGCTGATTCTGGTCGTCGTGCTCGGCGGCTGGGAACTGTTCGCGCGGCTCAAATGGATCGATCCTTTCTTCTTTTCGATGCCGTCGGCGATTTTCGACCAGATCATCGACTGGTTCGTGAACGGCACGTCGCAGGGCCCGCTCCTGACGCAGGTCTGGGTGACGCTCGAAGAGACGATCATCGGGTTTCTCATCGGCGCGGCGGGCGGCATCGTCTGCGGCATCGTGCTCGGGCGCAACAAGCTGCTCTCCGATGTGTTCAGCCTCTACATCAAGATCGCCAATTCGATTCCGCGCGTGGTGCTCGGCTCGGTGTTCGTGATTGCGCTGGGCCTCGGCATGGCGTCGAAGGTGGCGCTCGCGGTGGTGATGGTGTTCTTCGTCGTGTTCGCCAATGCGTTCCAGGGCGTGCGTGAAGCCGATCGCTACATGATCGCGAATGCGCAGATTCTGGGTGCGTCGCGCCGTCAGGTGACGACGTCGGTGGTGATTCCGTCGGCGCTCAGCTGGATTCTCGCGAGCCTGCACGTGAGCTTCGGCTTCGCGCTGGTCGGCGCGGTGGTCGGCGAGTTTCTCGGTTCGAAGCAGGGCATCGGGCTGCTGATCTCGACCGCGCAGGGCGCGTTCAACGCAAGCGGGGTGTTCGCGGCGATGATCGTGCTCGCGGTGGTCGCGCTCGCGGCGGATTATCTGCTGACGGCGGTCGAGCACCGTCTGCTGAAGTGGCGGCCGACGCCGACGTGATGCCCCGGTCCTGTATTTGCTTCAGGACCAGAAGGGGGCGGCCAGCGTCTCATTGATGGTCGCCATGTCTTGTCGTTAGAACGATGATTTGGCATCGCAATAGTTTGATGTCTTGTCATCGCAATAGTCTGTTGCTGGCTTGCCGCTGCCTGGCTGCTTCGTCCCCTCTTAAACGTTGCTGGGCAGGGCTGACGCAGGCGCGTGTCAGTTAGCGTCGGGCCTGTCGAAAGAGTGCTGACACCCACCCGGCAGACGGGTGGGTGGGGCGCTGAGTGGCGCTGGCCTGGCTCCGCGCTCTACACGGTCTGCGCCTGCGCCGGCTGCTTCAGGGGCGGCACGCGCTTCGGCGAAAACGAATCGCTGCGCGCAACCGGCCACCACTTTTCATACAGCGAGTACCGGTAGTTGCCGCTGACGAGATCGTTCGGCTCCAGATACTTGAGCAGATCCGACATCAACCGCACTTCATGCGACGACACGCGCCGCACGATGTGATGCGCACGCAGATCGGCCGGATGTTCGAGGCCGGCGGCCTGGATGATTTCCTGCAACGCATGCAGCGTGTTGTGATGGAAGTTGAACACGCGATCCGATTTGTCCGGCACCACGAGCGCGCGCTGGCGCACCGGGTCCTGCGTCGCGACGCCGGTCGGGCAGCGTCCCGTGTGGCATGTCTGCGCCTGGATGCAGCCGACCGCGAACATGAAGCCGCGCGCCGCGTTGACCCAGTCGGCGCCGATCGCGAGCGTCTTCGCGATATCGAACGCGGTGATCATCTTGCCGCTCGCGCCCACGCGGACCCGGTCACGCAGGCCGATGCCGACGAGCGTGTTGTGCACGAGCAGCAGCCCTTCCTGCAACGGCACGCCGACGTGATCGGTGAACTCAAGCGGCGCCGCACCGGTGCCGCCCTCCGCGCCGTCGACGACGATAAAGTCCGGCACGATGCCCGTCTCCAGCATCGCTTTCGCGATGCCGAAAAACTCCCACGGATGTCCGATGCACAGCTTGAAGCCGGTCGGCTTGCCGCCCGACAGCGTGCGCAGCCGCTCGACGAATTCGAGCAGACCGCGCGGCGTCGAGAACTCCGAGTGCGTCGCGGGCGACACGCAGTCCCGGCCCATGGGCACGCCGCGCGTCTCCGCGATTTCCGGCGTGATCTTCGCCGCCGGCAGCACGCCGCCGTGCCCGGGCTTCGCACCTTGCGACAGCTTGACTTCGATCATCTTCACCTGTGGCTCGTTCGCCTGCTTCGCGAATTTTTCCGCGCTGAACGTGCCGTCGTCGTTGCGGCAACCGAAGTAGCCCGACGCGATTTCCCAGATGATGTCGCCGCCGTGTTCGCGGTGATATTTCGACATCGAGCCTTCGCCGGTGTCGTGCGCGAAGTTGCCTTTCTTCGCGCCGAGATTGAGCGCCATGATCGCGTTCGCCGACAGCGAGCCGAAGCTCATCGCCGACACGTTGAAGATCGACATCGAATAAGGTTGTGCGCGCTCCGCGCCGACGACGATGCGAAAGTCGTGGCTGTCGAGCTTTGTCGGCGCGAGCGAGTGGCTGATCCATTCGTGCGCGACCGCTTTCACGTCGAGCTCGGTGCCGTACGGCCGGCTGTCGACGTCGTTCTTCGCGCGCTGGTAGACGATGCTGCGCTGGGCGCGCGAGAACGGACGCTCTTCCGTATCGCCTTCGACGAAATACTGGCGGATCTCCGGGCGGATGAATTCGAACAGAAAACGGAAGTGGCCCCAGAGCGGGTAATTGCGCAGGATCGCGTGGCGTTCCTGCGTCAGGTCGAAGATGCCGAGCGCGACCAGCGCCAGCGGCACGACGATCCAGAACCACGAGAGGTGATGCAGCGCGGCGAGCGTTGCGCAGGCGGCCAGCAGCACGATCGCGCACCACATCGCCACATAACGTCGAGAGAACATGAAGACTCCATTGCAGTAGCAGCACGCGCGGTGCCTGCAACGCCATGCTTTGGCGTACACGCGCCTCGCTGCGGGTGAATCGAACGACTGCTTTCTTTCTGATTCTTATGTCGAAGCAAACGGGCTACTCGATGCCACAGGCTGACGAATCACAGATGACAGATCGCGAGGCCGCCGATGCGCTAGCGCGCCGCGGCCTGCCGCGCGCCCGGCAACGCGGCGGTCTGCGGCACATGCGTGAGCGGCTGCGCCGTCGCGGCATGCTCGATGATGCCGCCGCCAAGACACACGTCGCCA
>CALFSF010000185.1 GCA_937917025.1 uncultured Paraburkholderia sp. | reverse complement strand
GGCCGGCGGCTATCCTTTGTCGGGCGTCGTCGGCCGCGCCGACATCATGGACGCTCCGGCGCCAGGCGGTCTGGGCGGCACATATGCAGGCAACCCGCTGGCGCTCGCCGCGGCGCACGCCGTGCTCGACATCATCGACGAGGAAAACCTGTGCGAACGCGCGACGACGCTCGGTGAGCGCCTGAAGGCGAAACTCATCGCGCTGCAAGGCGAAGTGCCGCAGATCGCCGACGTGCGCGGTCCCGGCGGCATGGTCGCGGTCGAGTTCTTCAAGGCCGGCACGCGCGAGCCGGACGCCGACTTCGCGAAACGCGTGCAGACGCGCGCGCTCGAACGCGGTTTGCTGCTGCTGACGTGCGGCGTGTATTCGAACGTGATCCGCTTCCTGTTTCCGCTCACGATCCAGGATGCGGTGTTCGACGAGGCGCTCGCGATTCTCGAGGGCGTGTTGAAGGAAACGGTCGGCGTCGCCGCGTGATTCCGGATTTTCTCCAGACTGGCTCGGGCAAGCCCACATGACGATCAAAGCATTTGAAAACCTGAACGACCCGACGCTGCTTCGCACGGACGCCTTCATTGCAGGCCACTGGCAACAGGCGGACGACGATTCGACGTTCGACGTCGTCAACCCGGCGACGGGCGCGCGCATCGCGAAGGTGCCGCGCATGGGCGCGCAGGAAACGCGTCGCGCGATCGAAGCCGCGAACGCGGCGTGGCCCGCCTGGCGCGCGAAAACCGGCAAGGAACGCGCTGCGATTCTGCGCGCGTGGTACGAGCTGATGCTCGCGAACGCCGACGACCTCGCGCTGATTCTCACCATCGAGCAGGGCAAGCCGCTTGCCGAAGCAAAAGGCGAGATCGCATACGCCGCGTCGTTTCTCGAATGGTTCGGTGAAGAAGCGAAGCGCGTCAACGGCGACACGATTCCGACACCCGCGCCGGACAAACGCATCGTCGTGACGAAGGAGCCGATCGGCGTCTGCGCGGCGATCACACCGTGGAATTTCCCGGCGGCGATGATCACGCGCAAGGTCGGCCCGGCGCTCGCCGCCGGCTGCCCGATCATCGTGAAGCCGGCCGAGGCCACGCCGCTCTCCGCGTTCGCGCTCGCCGTGCTCGCCGAACGCGCGGGCGTGCCTGCCGGCATCTTCAGCGTGCTGACGGGTGACCCGAAAACGATCGGCGCCGAGATGACCGGCAACCCGATCGTGCGCAAGCTGTCGTTCACGGGCTCGACGGCGGTGGGGCGTCTGTTGATGGCGCAATGCGCGCCGACGGTGAAGAAGGTTTCGCTCGAACTCGGCGGCAACGCGCCGTTCATCGTGTTCGACGACGCCGATCTCGACGCCGCCGTTGCCGGTGCGATCGCATCGAAGTATCGCAACAGCGGGCAGACGTGCGTGTGTACGAACCGCTTCTATGTCCACGAGCGCGTCTACGACGCGTTCGCCACGAAGCTGCGCGATGCGGTGGCGGACCTGAAGGTCGGCGTCGGTACCGATGCAGGCGTCGCGCAAGGTCCGCTGATCAACGAGGCGGCCGTACTCAAGGTCGAATCGCATATCGAAGACGCGCTCGCCAAAGGCGCGCGCATCGTGACCGGCGGCAAGCGGCACGCGCTGGGTCACGGCTTTTTCGAGCCGACGATTCTCGCGGACGTCACGCCCGCGATGAAGGTCGCGCGCGACGAAACGTTTGGCCCGCTGGCACCGCTCTTCCGCTTCTCATCCGACGAAGAAGTGATCCGTCTCGCGAACGACACCGAGTTCGGGCTGGCGGCCTACTTCTTCAGCCGCGATATCGGCCGTGTGTGGCGTGTGGCCGAAGCGCTCGAATACGGCATGGTGGGTATCAACACCGGTTTGATTTCGAACGAAGTCGCGCCGTTTGGGGGTGTCAAGCAATCGGGGCTCGGGCGTGAAGGCTCGCACTATGGCATCGATGATTATGTCGTTATCAAGTACATGTGTATTGGCGGCATCTGAGCCTTTACTGTAAAGGTTTTATTGTTTGATTTACGCCGGAAGCTACGCCGATGGACATTCTGTTGCGTGTAGCTCCGCCGAAGCGCCCCTTTTCAGCCGATCAGTTCGCGCGCGGTCAGGTGTCAATAACCACCCAACAGGCGATCAAGGGCTGCGGTGATCGTGTCTCTATGCGCCCGCAGCGAGCCGATTGTGGGACCAAGCTCGCTTAACGGAACAGATGCAATAAACGCGGGGTGCAGCATGCATTGGATGCCGCCGATCTCGAAGAGCGGCGTGAAATCGGCGGGGAGCTTCCCGGGCGGGAAAGAGTCAGCCCGAATGAGTGGGACCACAACACGGAATGTCAGTCCCTCAAGAAAGTCGCTCTGCACATCAACGAGGTACGGTGTGTTTGCCTTGCTGTTGCCGGCGTTGGCATAGACTTCGAATCGCGCCATCAAAACATCCGGTATTCCGCAAGCGGAAGGCCATTCCTTTCGACCCAGTCATTCGTGTTTTTGATGAACTCAGCGTTTTCCTGCGCCCAACGACGGCCCTCTTCAGACACGATCGCTTCGCGCAATGCCTGCTCACATGCGCGCGAGAAGTTGATGCCAAGCTCCTTCGCCCGTTCATAAACATCGACGGGCAACGTGACGTTCGTTGCCTTACGCGGCGCGGCGACAGTTGCGTGTGCCATGCGGACCTCCTTTGTTGATAGCCATGCGCATATTTGGCTACATATTAGGCAACATTCACGTGTATTTCAAGCTATGTCCCGAGTGGACCGACTATAAAGATCAGGCGCCGAGCCTCGCCACCTGGTCCGCGTGATACGACGAACGCACCAGCGGCCCCGCTACCACCTCGCGAAATCCCAGCTTCAATCCCTCCTCACGTAAAGCGTCGAACGCATCTGGCGGCATGTAACGCCGCACGGGCATGTGAAACCGCGACGGTGCCAGATACTGCCCGAGCGTCAGGATATCGACGTCATGCGCACGGATATCCTGCATCGTGCGCAGCAGTTCGCCATCGGTTTCGCCAAGACCGACCATCAATCCAGACTTCGTGACGACGCGCCGGTTCGAGCGTTTCACGCGCGCCAGCAGTTCAAGTGACCCTTCGTAATGCGCACCCGCGCGCGCGGCACGATATAACGAAGGCACCGTTTCGATGTTGTGATTGAACACGTCAGGCCATGTCGTTTCGAACGCGGCCAGCGCACGATCGATGCGACCTCGAAAATCCGGCGTCAGCACCTCGACGCGAATTCCCGGCACACGCTCGCGAATCAGCGCGATGCAGCGGACAAAATGCGCGGCGCCGCCATCGCGCAGATCGTCGCGGTCCACCGACGTGATGACGACATAGCGCAAGCCGAGCGCCGCCACTACGTCGGCAAGCCGCGCGGGCTCTTCTGCATCGAGCGGCTCGGGCCGCCCGTGCGCCACGTCGCAGAACGCACACCGACGCGTACAGATCCCTCCCATGATCATGAACGTCGCCGTGCGCTGCGCGAAACACTCGCCGATGTTGGGGCACATCGCCTCCTCGCATACCGAATGCAGGCGATGCGCGCGCAGAATAGCTGCCATTCCCGCGACGGTTTCGCTCATCATCGGCCGTGCATGCAGCCACGGCGGCTTCGGCA
>CALFSF010000184.1 GCA_937917025.1 uncultured Paraburkholderia sp. | reverse complement strand
TTCGAAATCATCGTCCCGGCCACGCACGTCGAAGCGCTGTGGAAAGCGTTGCAGGCACAGGGCGTGCGCCCCTGCGGTCTGGGCGCGCGCGACACGCTGCGCCTCGAAGCGGGCATGAACCTGTACGGCCAGGATATGGACGACGGCGTCTCGCCGCTCGACGCCGGCCTCGCATGGACGGTCGATCTCGTGAATGCGCGCGAATTCGTCGGACGCGCGAAACTGGAGGCGGACGGCTCGCGCTCGTCGTTCGTCGGCCTGATCCTGCAGAAGGAAAACGGCAAGGCGGGCGGCGTGCTGCGCGCGCACCAGAAGGTGGTCACGCCCCACGGCGACGGCGAAATCACGAGCGGCACGTTTTCGCCGACGATGCAGGAATCGATCGCCTTTGCGCGCGTGCCGAAGGGCGTGCAGCCGGGCGACGTCGTCCACGTGCAAATCCGCGACAAAGCCCTGCCCGCAAGCGTGGTAAAACTGCCGTTCGTGCGCAATGGCAAGGTGCTCGCCGTCTGAGCCACGGCCGCGCGCGCGTCCATCCTTCAAGCCCAATCCAGCCATCCAATACGCAAACAGGAGCATCCGATGAGCATCCCGGCCGATCTGAAATACACCGAATCGCACGAATGGGTCCGCACCGAAGCCGACGGCACGCTGACGGTCGGCATCACCGACCACGCGCAGGAAGCGCTCGGCGATATCGTTTTTCTCGAACTGCCGGAAGCCGGCCGCACGGTGACGGCCGGTGACGCCGTCGCGGTGATCGAATCCGTGAAGGCGGCTTCGGACATCTACGCGCCGGTTTCGGGCGAGATCGTCGAATCGAACACGGCGCTTGCCGACACGCCGGATTCCGTCAACAGCGCGCCGTATGACAGCTGGCTCTTCAAGGTCAAGCCGGCCGGCGGCGCCGCGACCGACCGCCTGATCGACGCCGACGCGTATTCGAAGTCCATCGGCGAGTAATTTTTCAACCCGTCAGGTGCGGCACCGGCGCACGAAGCCGGCGCGCCGCACCGCCAGGAACACCTCATGAAGCTCGAACACCCGGATCGTCTGATGAACCGCACTCCTCTCTCGCTCGCCGCGCTCGAAGTGCATGACGCCTTCGCCGAACGGCACATCGGCCCGGATTCCGCCGATCAGCAGGCGATGCTCGAAGCCCTCGGCTTCGCGTCGCGCGCCGCGCTGATGGACGCGGTGATTCCGAAGACGATCCGCCGCGGCGAAACGCTGCCGCTCGGCCCCTTCACCCAGCCGAAGAGCGAAGCCGAGGCGCTCGCCGCGCTGCGCGAACTCGCGGACAAGAACCAGGTGTTCCGTTCCTACATCGGTCAGGGCTATTACAACGCCCACACGCCGGCGGTGATCCTGCGCAACGTGCTGGAAAATCCGGCGTGGTACACGGCGTACACGCCGTATCAGCCGGAGATTTCGCAGGGTCGTCTCGAAGCGCTGCTGAACTTCCAGCAGATGGTGATCGACCTGACCGGCCTGTCGATCTCCAACGCATCGCTGCTCGACGAAGCCACCGCCGCCGCCGAAGCGATGACGCTGCTGCAACGCGTCGGCAAGCCGAAGTCGAACGTGTTCTACATCGCCGACGACGTCCTGCCGCAAACGATCGAAGTCGTGCAGACCCGCGCGAAGCCGGTCGGCATCGAAGTGAAGGTGGGCCCGGCCGCCGATGCCGCCAGCGCCAACGCGTTCGGCGTGCTGCTGCAGTACCCCGGCGTGAACGGCGACGTGCGCGATTACCGCGCGCTGGCGGACGCGATCCACGCCGCGGGCGGCCACGTGGTGGTCGCCGCCGACCTGCTGGCGCTAACCGTCCTGACGCCGCCGGGCGAATGGGGCGCGGACGTGGCCGTCGGCAACACGCAGCGTTTTGGCGTGCCGGTGGGCTTCGGCGGTCCGCATGCCGCATATCTCGCCGTGCGCGACGAGTTCAAGCGGCAGATGCCGGGGCGTCTCGTCGGCGTGACCGTCGATGCGCAGGGCAATCCGGCGCTGCGTCTCGCGCTGCAAACCCGTGAACAACATATTCGCCGCGAGAAGGCCACGTCGAACGTGTGTACCGCGCAGGCGCTGCTCGCGATCATGGCGAGCATGTACGCGGTCTATCACGGCCCGCAGGGCCTGAAGACGATCGCGCTGCGGGTGAACCGCATCGCCGCGCTGCTCGCCGAAGGGGCGAAGCAGCTTGGCTACACCCTCGTCAACGACACGTTCTTCGACACGCTCACGTTCGAAACCGGCGCGCGCACACAGGCGCTGCACGACGCGGCGACGGCGAAGGGCATCAACCTGCGCCGCGTGAGCGAAACGCGCGTCGGCGTTTCCGTCGACGAAACCACGACGCGCGGCGATCTCGCCGATCTGCTGGCCGCGTTCGCGCAGGCGGCGTTCGTGAACGATGTGCCGCAAATCGACACGCTGGACGCGGCGCTGGGCGCGGCGGATTCGTTCCCGGCGTCGCTGGAACGCACGAGCGCGTACCTCACGCATCACGTGTTCAACCGTCACCATTCGGAGACGGAAATGCTGCGCTACCTGCGCAGCCTGTCGGACAAGGACCTCGCGCTCGACCGCACGATGATCCCGCTCGGCTCGTGCACGATGAAGCTGAACGCGACGTCGGAAATGCTGCCGGTCACGTGGCCGGAATTCGGCCAGATCCATCCGTTCGCGCCAGCCGAGCAAACCGTCGGCTACCGCGAAATGATCGACCAGCTCGAACAGATGCTGGTCGCGGCGACCGGCTACGCGGCCGTATCGCTGCAACCCAACGCCGGCTCGCAGGGCGAATATGCGGGCTTGCTGATCATCCACGCGTACCATGCGTCGCGCGGTGAAGGCCATCGCAACGTCTGCCTGATTCCGGCTTCGGCTCACGGCACGAACCCGGCTTCGGCGCAGATGGCCGGCATGCAGGTCGTCGTCGTCGCGTGCGACGCGCAGGGCAACGTCGATATCGAAGACCTGAAGAAAAAAGCCGCGCAGCACGCCGACATGCTCGCCGCGATCATGATCACGTATCCGTCGACACACGGCGTGTTCGAGGCGAACGTCCGCGAAATCTGCGAGATCGTGCATGCGCACGGCGGCCAGGTGTACGTGGACGGCGCGAACATGAACGCGATGGTCGGCCTCACGGCGCCAGGCCAGTTCGGCGGCGACGTCTCGCACCTGAACCTGCACAAGACGTTCTGCATTCCGCACGGCGGCGGCGGACCGGGCGTGGGCCCCGTCGCGGTCGGCGCGCATCTGGCGAAATTCCTGCCGAACCAGGCGTCGTCGGGCTACGAGCGCGACGCGAGCGGCATCGGCGCCGTGTCGGCCGCGCCGTATGGCTCCGCTTCGATCCTGCCGATCTCGTGGATGTACATCGCGATGATGGGCGCGAAGAACCTCACCGCCGCCACCGAAGTCGCGATCCTCAACGCGAACTACGTCGCGAACCGGCTCGCGCCGCACTACCCGGTGCTGTATTCGGGCCCGGGCGGACTCGTCGCGCACGAATGCATTCTGGATCTGCGGCCGATCAAGGATTCGAGCGGCATCAGCGTGGACGACGTCGCCAAGCGTCTGATGGATTACGGTTTCCACGCACCGACGATGAGCTTCCCGGTCCCGGGCACGCTGATGGTCGAGCCGACGGAATCGGAGTCGAAGGAAGAACTCGACCGCTTCATCGAAGCGATGATCGCGATCCGCGACGAAATCCGCGCCGTCGAGGAAGGCCGCGCCGACCGCGAGGACAATCCGCTGAAGCACGCGCCGCACACCGCGCAGGTTGTCGTCGCCGACGACTGGAAGCATGCGTATGCGCGCGAGGCCGCGGCGTATCCGCTGAAGTCGCTGATCGCGCAGAAGTACTGGCCGCCGGTTGGCCGCGCGGACAACGTCTATGGCGACCGCAACCTGTTCTGCTCGTGCGTGCCGGTGGCGGATTACGAGTAATACCTGCCGCGTCATGGGAAACCGCGCGTCGCCGTTTCACGGCGCGCGGTTCTGTTGTTCGCGCCCGGGAACGGCTAACATCACACACCGAATCAGCCTGACCAGGGAGTTTCGCATGGCGCGAAAGGTGCGATTGATGCAAGGCCGGATAAAAGCAACGCAAGCACGTTCATGGCAGTCCGCCGGCACCTCGCTGGCCACGCTGCTTCTCACCTGCGGTGCACTCATGCTGAGCGAGCGGCAGGCCCACGCGGCGATGAATTTCTGCGCCGCGCCCGCGCTGCAAACCAGCGAGCGCACCAACGCCGATCCCGGCGTCAAGGCGCTGGTCGGCAACGTGCAGTCGCACCTGAACGACTCGCCCCACGCGCTCGCGAAACTGCATACCGAAGGCACGTTGCCGCACGAAGGCATCTACGACCAGAGCGTGGAAGCCGAAAAGGATCTCGACCTGCTGCGCGACGCGGCGCTCGCCTGGCGCGCCACCAGCGACGAACGGTATCTGAAGCTCGTCGACCGTCTGCTGTACGCGTGGGTGACAACCTATCAGCCGACTTTCAATCCGGTCGACGAAACACATTTCGACGGCCTGATCCTCGCGTACGACATGACCGCCAGCGCGCTGCCCGTGAAAACGCGCAACGCCGCGATGGCGTTCCTCACGAAACTCGCGAACGGCTACATCGGACAGATCGACGCGCAGCCGCGCCCGCTCAAGGGTACGTTCAGGAACAACTGGCAAAGCCACCGGGTCAAACTGATCGCGATGGCGGCGTTCACGCTCGACAATCGCAAGATGATCAACGCGGCGCAGCGTCTGTATGTCGAGCACATCGGCGACAACATCGCGCCCGACGGCTCGACCGTCGATTTCGCCGAGCGCGACGCGCTGCATTACGTCACCTACGACCTGCAGCCGCTCGTCACCGCCGCGCTTGCGGCGCGCCGCCACAACCGCAACTGGCTGCCGGAAAAAGCGGCGAACGGTGCATCGCTCAATGCCGCGCTCGACTGGCTGAAGCCTTACGCGACCGGCGCGAAAACGCATGAAGAATTCGTGCATACGGACGTGCCGTTCGACGTGAAACGTCGTGAGGCCGGCCTTCCCGGCTACTCGGGTCAATGGGATCCGAAGAACGCAACCGAACTGTTTCACCTCGCCGCGCGACTCGATGGCCGGTTCACGCCGGTCGCGCTGCAACTGGCACCGACGCCGCCCGCGTGGCTCGCCGTGTGCCTGCCGCTCGCGGCGCGCTAACACGATCTTTATTTGCAGGAGCAGTAATGGCAGTCAGTGTGTTCGACCTCTTCAAGATCGGCATCGGTCCTTCCAGTTCGCATACGGTCGGTCCGATGCGCGCGGCGTTGATGTTCGCCCAGGGTCTTGAGCGCGACGGGCTGCTGGACGCCACGGCGTCCGTCAAGGTCGATCTGTACGGCTCGCTCGGCGCGACGGGCAAGGGTCACGGCACCGATCGCGGCGTGATGCTCGGCCTGCTCGGCGATGCGCCCGACACCGTCGATCCGGACACCATCGCTGAACGTCTCGAAGCGGTGCGCCAGGGGCGCACGCTGTCGCTGCTCGGCAAGCACGCGATTCCGTTCGTTCTGAAAGACCACATTTCGTTCTACCGGCAGGCGCTCTCCGAACATCCGAACGGCATGAAATTCCACGCGTTCGATGCCGAAGGCGCGACGCTGCGCGAATCGACATATCTGTCGGTGGGCGGCGGCTTTGTCGTGACGGCCGGCGCGCCGAATACGAAAGTGCTGAGCGCCGTCGAGCAACTGCCGCACCCGTTTCGCTCCGGCGACGAGTTGCTGGCGATGTGCGCTTCGACGGGCAAGTCGGTCGCGCAACTGATGTGGGAAAACGAACGCGTGTGGCATACCGAAGCGGAAACGCGCGAGGGCCTGCTGAAGATCTGGGCGGTGATGCAATCGTCCGTCGCGCGCGGCTGCGGCATCGGCAATCCCGACGCGGATGGCACGCTGCCCGGTCCGTTCCAGGTGAAACGCCGCGCGCCGCAGCTGTATCGCGCGCTGTCGGGCAATCCGGAGCTGGCGCTGCGCGATCCGTTGTCGATGGTCGACTGGATCAATCTGTACGCGATCGCCGTCAACGAGGAAAACGCCGCGGGCGGGCGCGTCGTCACGGCGCCGACCAACGGCGCGGCGGGCATCATTCCGGCCGTATTGCATTACTACACGCGCTTCATGCCCGGCTCGAACGAACAGGGCGTGGTCGATTTCCTGATGACGGCCGCCGCGATCGGCATCCTGTACAAACTGAACGCATCGATTTCGGGCGCCGAAGTGGGCTGCCAGGGCGAAGTGGGCGTCGCCTGCTCGATGGCGGCCGGCGCGCTCGCCGCCGTGATGGGCGGCACGCCGCTCCAGGTCGAGAATGCCGCCGAAATCGGCATGGAACACAATCTCGGCCTCACGTGCGACCCGGTCGGCGGCATGGTGCAGATTCCGTGCATCGAACGCAATGCGATGGCTTCGGTGAAAGCGGTCAACGCCGCGCGCATGGCGCTGCGCGGCGACGGCAGCCACTACGTGTCGCTCGACTCCGTCATCAAGACGATGCGCGAAACCGGCGCCGATATGAAGACCAAATATAAGGAAACGTCGCGTGGCGGCCTCGCGGTGAATATCGTCGAGTGCTGAGGCGCGTCGCTTGAATAAAGGCCGCGCGCGCATCGTGCTGATGCAGCGCGCAGCCGTCAACCGTGACACCGGCCGGCGCCCGCCCGCCTGAACAGGCCGGCGGTTTCTGGCCCGAATGAACTGACTGGAGGGTTTCTAGCAATGTCGTTGCCGAACGTTTCTGCCGCTACTGATTCCGCTGGCGCCACCACCACTGGCGCACGTCTTGTTGTCGATGCGTTGCTGACGCACGGCGTCGAACGCGTGTTCTGCGTGCCGGGCGAGAGCTTTCTGGCGATTCTCGATTCGCTGCACGACGAGACCAGCAGCATCCAGACGATCGTCTGCCGCCACGAGGCAGCGGCGGCCAACATGGCCGAAGCCGTCGGCAAGCTGACCGGACGTCCAGGGGTTGCGCTCGTCACGCGAGGCCCGGGCGCGACGCATGCGTCGATCGGTGTGCATACCGCGTTCCAGGACTCGACGCCGATGATCCTGCTGATCGGCCAGTGCGCGCGCGAGCATCTCGACCGTGAGGCTTTCCAGGAGATCGACTACCGCCGCATGTTCGGCCAGATGGCCAAATGGGTCGCGCAGATCGACGACGCGCGCCGCATTCCCGAATACCTGAGCCACGCGTTTCATATCGCGACGTCCGGCCGTCCCGGGCCCGTCGTGCTGTCGCTGCCGGAAGACGTGCTGAGCGACGCGTGCCCGGTCGTACCGGGCGCGCCGAAGTATCAGCGCGTGGCGGCGTCGCCGTCGAAGGCGCAGATCGAACAGCTGCGCGCGCTGCTGGAAGGCGCGGAGCGGCCGATGGTGATCGCGGGCGGCAGCGGCTGGACGCCGCAGGCATGCGCGGATTTCCGCCGCTTCATCGAAGCCTGGCAGTTGCCGGTCGGTCTCGCGTTCCGCTATCAGGACACGCTCGACAACGAGCATCCGAACTACGCGGGCGACGTCGGTCTCGGCATCAATCCGGCGCTGGCCGCGCGCATTCGCGACGCCGACCTGCTGCTCGCGATCGGCCCGCGCCTCGGCGAAGCGACGACGAACGGCTACACGCTGCTCGACATCCCGAAGACGAAGCAGACGCTCGTCCACATCCATCAAGGTGTCGAGGAACTCGGGCGTGTCTACGCGGCCGATCTGCCGATCGTCTCGGGCATGCCGGAACTCGCCGCGCTGCTCGCGGAACTGACGCCGTCGTCCGCGCCGCGCTGGGCCGGTTCGGCACAAGCCGCGCACGCGGCGTATCTCGACTGGCGCAAGCCGCGCACGATTCCGGGCGACGTGCAGATGGGCGAAATCATGCAGCAGCTGCGCGCGCATCTGCCCGACGATGCGATTCTCACGAACGGCGCGGGCAACTACGCGACGTGGCTGCATCGGCATTTCCCGTATCGTCATTTCCGCTCGCAGCTCGCGCCGACCAGCGGCGCGATGGGCTACGGCGTGCCGGCGGCGATCGCGGCGAAATCGATGTATCGGGATCGCGCGGTCGTCGCGCTCGCGGGCGACGGCTGCTTCATGATGGCCGCGCCCGAACTCGCGACGGCGATGCAGTACGACCTGCACGTGATTTTCATCGTCGTGAACAACAGTCACTTCGGCACGATCCGGATGCACCAGGAAAGGCACTATCCGAACCGCGTGCATGGCACCGGTCTGACGAATCCGGATTTTGCTGCGTTCGCGCGGTCGTTCGGCGCGCACGGTGAACTCGTCGAGCGTACGGAAGATTTTCTGCCGGCGCTTGAACGTGCGCAGGCGGCGAAGCGCCCCGCGCTCATCGAAATCCGCATGCCACAGGAGGCGAGCACGCCCGGCGCGACGCTCGAGCAGATTCGCGAGCAGGGAAGGAAGATGCGCGGCGAAGCGTAGGCGATACAACGGGTTGAGCGCGCGTCTCTGCGCGCCACTGCTGCTCCATGGAAAAAGCCCTGCGGTTCACTGAAACCGCAGGGCTTTTTTGTACGTCGCGCCGGAACGGCACGCGACGCCTGACTCCACTACTGGCGAGCGGCTGACTTACTTGCCGCCCACGCTTTGCAGCGTCGTCCACTTGCCGTCGACGACCTTGTACAGCGTGATGCCGCCGTTCTTCAGGTCACCCTTGCTGTCGTAAGCGAGGTCTTTCGACGTCACGGCCGGCATCGACGTCTGCGCGAGCATCGGCAGGTACTTTGCCGGATCCGTCGAGTTCGCCTTCTTCATCGCGTTGAACAGGGCCATCGCGCCGTCGTACGCGTACGGCGAATACGTCTGCACGTCTTCGTTGAAGCGCTTCTTGTACTTCGCGACGTAGTCCTTGCCGCCCGGCATTTCGTCCAGCGGCAAACCGGCCAGCGACGCCACCGTGCCGTTCGCCGAGTCACCCGCGATCTTCAGGAACGTGTCCGTCTTGACCATTTCGCCGGCCATCAGCGGCGCCTTCATGCCCAGCGTCTTCATCTGCTTGACCATCGGTGCTGCCTGCGAATCCGCGCCGCCGTAATAGATCAGGTCCGGGTTCGCCGCCTTCAGCTTCGTCAGGATCGACTTGAAGTCGATGGCCTTGTCGTTCGTGTACTCGCGCGCGATGATCGTCGCGCCCGAAGCCTTCGCGGCCTTCTCGAACTGGTCAGCCAGGCCCTGGCCGTAGGCGGTGCGGTCGTCGACGATCGCGATCTTCTTCATGCCGAGCGACTTCACGGCGAACGTACCGGCCACCGAACCTTGCTGCGTGTCGGAGGTCATCATGCGGAACGTCGTCTTGAAGCCTTGCTGCGTGTACTCGGGCGCCGTCGCCATCGCGATTTCCGGGATGCCCGCGTTCGCGTAGATGCGCGAAGCCGGGATCGTCGTACCCGAGTTGAAGTGGCCGAGCATGCCCTTGATGCCGTCGTCGACGAGCTTCTGGGCGACCGTCGTGCCGGTGCGCGGGTCGGCCTGGTCGTCGGCCGAGTCGAGCACGAAGCGCACCGGCTTGCCGCCGATCACCGGCTTCGACGCGTTCTCTTCTTCCACCGCCAGCGTGATGCCGTTCTGGAAGTCCTTGCCGTAGTGCGCCTGCGCGCCCGTCATCGGACCGGCAAAGCCGATCTTCACGTCTTCAGCCGTTTGTGCCTGCGCGGTCCCCGCCAGCGACATGACCGCGACGAGCGTCGCAGCTGTCAGCCCTTTCATCGTGTGTTGCATAGCTTCTCCTTTGGTACCAGGTGTGAGTGGAGCGGCATCGGGGTCGCCGTGCCGCTTCCATTTTTTGAATTGATCGTCGAGGTTCGCTCAGCCAATCGTCATCAAATTCGCATTGCCGCCTGCTGCTGCCGTATTTACGCTGACCGAACGTTCCGTCAACAGACGTTCAAGCGCGTAATCCTCATCGCCGCTTTCCAGCGCGCGTGCCGCCACGCCCTGCACCGATACGATCGGCCCCGGCCGTTTCGCGACTTCCTTCACGAGCGCGAGCAGTTCGTCGCTGTCGCCTTCGAAGAGCACTGCATCGAAAGCGGCCTCGGCGTTCTTCTTCACGCTCGCGTGTTGCTTCAATCCCGCGGGCAATGCAGCGACCAGCTGCTCGCCTGCCGCGCCTTCGAAGAGCGCGCGGTTTCCTGTCGCCAGCACCGCGGCGAACTGCGCGCGGGCGCCGCCTTGCGTCGACGGCACGCACAGCACGGTGCCGCGTGCGCCGAGCGTGTACGTGTTGCGCTCGCCGGTCGGCCCCGGCAACACGGCCGTCGCGCCGGCCAGCACGTACGACAGATAACCGTCGCAGCGCGCGGCGAGCGTTGCCTCGCCTTCGCCGATCAGCCAGTCACGCAATGCCGTCAATATGGCTGCCGGATTGTCGCCCATTCCATCCACTTTTTGGGATGACTGCGGCGCATCCACCACAAGCGCCGCGGCGAGCGACTTCGGCAAGCCCACCGGACGCTTGGCCAGCAGACGCTGCAGATACAGCGCGCCGCCCGCCTTCGGCCCCGTGCCCGACAGGCCTTCGCCGCCGAACGGCTGCACGCCGACCACCGCGCCGATCACGTTGCGGTTCACATAGATATTGCCGACGTGCGCGCGGCCGATCACATGCGCGATCGTTTCGTCGATCCGCGTGTGAACGCCAAGCGTGAGCCCATAGCCCGTCGCGCGGATCTGGTCGAGCAGCTTGTCGAGCGCGCTGCGGCGATAACGCACCACGTGCAGCACCGGGCCGAACACTTCGCGCTTCAGCTCGTCGATGCTGTCGAGTTCGATCAGCGTCGGCGGCACGAACGTGCCGGCGGCGCAGCCTTCCGGCATCGGCAGTTGCACGACCTTGCGGCCCTTCTCGCGCATCGCGGCGATGTGCGCGTCGATGCCGCGCTTCGCTTCGATGTCGATCACCGGACCGACGTCGATCGACAGACGATCCGGATTGCCCACCGCGAGTTCGCCCATCGCGCCCGTCAGCATTTCGAGCGTGCGGTCCGCGATGTCGTCCTGCAGGCAGAGCACGCGCAGCGCCGAACACCGCTGGCCGGCGGAGTCGAACGACGACTGCAGCACGTCGGCGACGACCTGCTCCGCGAGCGCCGACGAATCGACGATCATCGCGTTCTGGCCGCCGGTCTCGGCGATCAGCGGAATCGGCTTGCCGTCGGCGTCGAGGCGCGACGACAGCGTCCTGTTGATGAGGCGCGCGACTTCGGTCGAGCCGGTGAACATCACGGCACGCGTGCGCGCATCGGCCACCAGGGCCGCGCCGACCGTTTCACCGTCGCCCGGCAGCAGTTGCACCGCGCCCGCCGGCACGCCGGCTTCGCGCAGGATGCGCACCGCCTGCGCGGCGATCAGCGGCGTCTGTTCAGCGGGCTTGGCGAGTACGGTATTGCCGGCGGCGAGCGCTGCTGCAACCTGACCCATGAAGATCGCCAGCGGGAAATTCCACGGGCTGATGCACACCACCGGTCCGAGCGGGCGGTGCGTGTCGTTCGAAAACTCGGTGCGGATCTGCGTGGAGTAATAGCGCAGGAAGTCGATCGCTTCGCGGATTTCCGCGACGGCGTTCGGCAACGATTTGCCCGCTTCGCGCACGACGAGACCCATCAGCGTATGCATCTGCGCTTCGAGCAGATCGGCGGCGCGCGCCAGGCAAT
>CALFSF010000183.1 GCA_937917025.1 uncultured Paraburkholderia sp. | reverse complement strand
CCCGGGCGCAATGCCGGCGAGGCGCGCGAGTTCGACGCAGGTCTCGCGCGCATGCGCGAGACCTGGCTCGCCTGTGCCGGCGTTCGCATTGCCCGTGTTCACGACGAGCGCGCGAATCGCCTTGCCGCCCGCGCGTACGCGCTCCAGATGCTCACGGCAAACCGTCACCGGCGCAGCGCAAAAACGGTTCTGCGTGAATACGCCCGCGACCGTCGCACCTTCGTCGACGGAAATGACGAGCACGTCCTTGCGGTTCGGCTTGCGGATGTTCGCTTCGGCCCAGCCCAGCGTGACGCCGGCGACGGGATGAAGCTGGGCGGGATCGATCGAGGGGAAATTGACAGCCATGTTGGCGACCTGTCGGAGATGAGCGTGCTGGCGTGGAACCGGCATCGGGAATCAACATGAATGGTCCAGACGAACGCCGGACCACCGGGGAATCAACCAGCAGCCGCTAAAAGGCGCCGGCAGAAACGACACGGCGCGTGCACCGGTTGTGATGCACGCGCCGTCCTGCTACTCAGGCAATCTTGCCGTGGCACTGCTTGTACTTTTTGCCGCTGCCGCACGGGCACGGATCGTTGCGGCCGACCTTCGGCACGCCATCCCCCGCCAGTTGCTGCGAAGCGGGCGCGTGCTGGCCATGGCTCATCGCATCGCCGATCATGGCCGCAGTAGCCGCAGCCGCAGCCGGGGCCGCCGCGTCACCCGCTTCCGCAAATTCGGCGTGACGGAATTCCGCGTTCTCAAGGAGCTGGCTGCCCTGGTCTTCGTACTGCTCGGCCGCCTCTTCCAGTTGCTCCGGCGACTGGATCTGCACGTTCATCACGACGCGCGTCACTTCGAGCTTCACGGCATCGAGCATCGCGGCAAACAGTTCGAACG
Source organism: uncultured Paraburkholderia sp. (assembly GCA_937917025.1). Taxonomy (GTDB): domain Bacteria; phylum Pseudomonadota; class Gammaproteobacteria; order Burkholderiales; family Burkholderiaceae; genus Paraburkholderia. Next base: position 5,937 of record CALFSF010000183.1, on the reverse strand, counting down.
CTTCGCGCTTGTATTCCTGCTTCGGGTTCTGCTGCGCGTAGCCGCGCAGATGAATGCCCTGGCGCAGGTGATCGAGCGCGGCGAGATGTTCGCGCCAGCTGCGGTCGAGCGTCTGCAGCATGATCGAGCGTTCGAACGCGCTAAACGATTCGCGGCCCACGAGTTCGACCTTGCCTTCGTACGCTTCGTCGGCGGCCGCCGTGACGGCTTCGAGAATTTCGTCGGCGTCGATCGACTTCGACTCGTTGATCATCTCCTGAATAGCGAGATCGAGCTGCCATTCGTTGCGCAGCACTTCTTCGAGCTCAGGCACATCCCACTGTTCTTCGATGCTGCCCGCGGGCACGAACTGATGGACGATGTCGGCGATCACGCCATGACGCATCGCGCCGATGGTCTCGGTGATGTCGTGCGCTTCCAGCAGCTCGTTACGCTGCTGATAGATCACCTTGCGCTGGTCGTTCGACACGTCGTCGTATTCGAGCAGCTGCTTGCGGATATCGAAGTTGCGCGCTTCGACCTTGCGCTGCGCCGATTCGATCGACCGCGTGACGATGCCCGCTTCGATCGCCTCGCCTTCCGGCATCTTCAGGCGGTCCATGATCGAGCGCACGCGGTCGCCCGCGAAAATGCGCAGCAGCGAATCGTCCAGCGACAGATAGAAGCGCGACGAACCCGGATCGCCCTGGCGGCCGGCACGGCCGCGCAGCTGGTTGTCGATCCGGCGCGATTCGTGACGCTCGGTGCCGATGATATGCAGGCCGCCCGCGGCCTTCACTTCGTCGTGCAGCGCCTGCCACTCGTCGTGCAGCTGCTGGATGCGGCGCGCCTTTTCGTCGGCGGGAATCGATTCGTCGAGTTCGAGGAACATGGCCTGCTTTTCGGCATTGCCACCCAGCACGATGTCGGTACCGCGGCCGGCCATGTTGGTCGCGATCGTCACGCGCTTCGGACGGCCGGCTTCCGCGACGATCGCGGCTTCACGCGCGTGCTGCTTCGCGTTGAGCACTTCGTGCGGCAAACCGGCTCTCGTCAGCAGGTTCGACAGCAGTTCGGAATTCTCGATCGACGTCGTGCCCACCAGCACCGGCTGGCTACGCTCATAGCATTCGCGAATATCGCGGATGACGGCGTCGTAACGCTCCTTCGCCGTCTTGTAGATCTGATCCTGCTTGTCGATACGCTTTGGCGGACGGTTCGTCGGAATGACGACCGTTTCGAGCCCGTAAATCTCGTTGAATTCGTAAGCTTCGGTATCGGCCGTGCCGGTCATGCCGGACAGCTTCGCGTACATGCGGAAGTAGTTCTGGAACGTGATCGACGCGAGCGTCTGGTTTTCGCTCTGGATCTTGACGTGTTCCTTCGCCTCGACGGCCTGGTGCAGCCCGTCCGACCAGCGGCGGCCCGACATCAGACGGCCGGTGAACTCGTCGACGATCACGACTTCATTGTTCTGCACGACGTAGTGCTGGTCCTTGAAGAACAGCGTGTGCGCACGCAACGCCGCGTACACGTGGTGCATCAGCGTGATGTTCTGTGCCGCGTACAGGCTTTCGCCTTCGCCGATCAGACCCCACTCGGCGAGCAGACGCTCGGCCTTTTCGTGGCCCGATTCGGTGAGGAACACCTGACGTGCCTTCTCGTCGAGCGTGTAGTCGCCCGGTTTTTCGACGCCCGTGCCATCGGCCTTTTCCTCGCCGATCTGACGCTCGAGGAGCGGCGGCAGCGCGTCCATGCGCACGTAGAGATCGGTGTGATCTTCAGCCTGCCCCGAGATGATCAGCGGCGTACGCGCTTCGTCGATCAGGATCGAGTCCACTTCGTCGACGACCGCGAAATTCAGCGCACGCTGCACGCGCGCCTCGGTCTCATAGACCATGTTGTCGCGCAGATAGTCGAAGCCGAATTCGTTGTTCGTTCCGTACGTGATGTCCGACGCGTAAGCCTGCTGCTTCGCCTCGTGATCCATCTGCGACAGGTTGATGCCCACCGACAGGCCGAGGAAGTTGTACAGGCGCGCCATCCATTCGGCGTCGCGCTGCGCGAGGTAATCGTTCACCGTCACGACGTGCACGCCGCGCCCGGAGAGCGCGTTCAGGTAGACCGGCAGCGTCGCGACGAGCGTCTTGCCCTCGCCGGTACGCATTTCCGCGATCTTGCCGTAATGCAGGACCATGCCGCCGACGATCTGCACGTCGAAGTGCCGCATGTTCAGCACGCGTTTGCTCGCTTCGCGGCAGACGGCGAATGCTTCGGGCAGCAGCTTGTCGAGCGATTCGCCGCTCGCGACGCGCTGTCGAAACTCACCGGTTTTGGCGCGCAGTTGATCGTCCGTCAATTGCTCGATCTGCGGTTCGAGCGCATTGATCGACACGACGGTCTTTTGATATTGCTTGACGAGCCGCTGGTTGCGGCTGCCAAAAATCTTTTGTAGAAAACCGGTGGTCATCGGATCGGTGTCTGCGTCGCGGCCGCGGCCCGGTCACACGGTGTGTGAGCCCGGAAACGGTGGCCCCGGCGGCTTAGGTCCAGGAGTGAATTCGAATCGGGGATTTTAGCACGCAGGCCCGGCCGCGCCTGTGTCCCTGGCGGATTGGCCAGGGTCTACCCCAGCCGCGCTCCCGCGGCCCCCGACGGCGGCCCGGCGCGCAAGCCGCGAGGTACAATCCGGGCATCACGGCATGCGGCGCGCAACGTCGCTTCCGCTGCCGCTTTTCCGCCCGTCCTCACCTCGAAAGCTTCCGCGAAAATATGAGCCGTTTCTCGTCGTTTTCAAGGCCGTTTTCCAGCCAGAACGCGGCGCGCCGCCCGCAGGCGGTCTCCGAAGTGCTCAAGCGCACCGATGCGTTCGCCGCCCTGCGCGCCGGCGTCGAGCAGATCGCCGCGCTGGAGCGCGACCTGAAGCAGCTCCTGCCCGATTATCTGGCGACGAGCGTCGAGCCCGGTTTCATCAAGGAAGGCGTGCTGACGCTTTTTGCCGCACACAACGCGCTCGCCGCGCGCCTGCGACATCTTGAACCACGTCTGCTCTCGGATTTGCAGCAGCGCGGCTGGGCCGTCAATTCGCTGCGCATCCGCGTGCGTCCGCAAGCGGTGAAAGAGCCGCCACAGCCCAAGCAGGCGCGCATGACGGCTCGTGGGGCCGAGGCACTCCACGCGCTCAGTGAGACGCTCGCGCCCTCGCCGTTGCGTGAGGCGCTGGCGCGAATGGCGGCCCGGCATCGCGTGAGCCGCGAGCCAAAAAAATAGGCGGCCCCGAAGGGTCGCCTCTTTCCTGCCACTCGTTGCGTCAACCGCGCGGGCGGTGCCGGACCGCCCTGCCGCAATCAGGCAAATGCCGTTTGCGTATCGTAGGCGAAGCCGCGCGGCGCTTGCTGCGGATCGTTGAACGTGACGATTTCGTACGAATCCTCGTGCGCCAGCAATTCACGCAGCAACTGGTTGTTCAGACCGTGGCCCGACTTGTACGCGTTGTACGAAGCCAGCAGCGGATGGCCCACCACATACAGGTCGCCGATCGCGTCGAGCATCTTGTGTTTCACGAATTCGTCGTCGTAACGCAGGCCGTCGTTGTTCAGGATGCGGTATTCGTCGAGCACGATCGCGTTGTCCATGCTGCCGCCGCGCGCAAGACCCAGCTCACGCATCATTTCCACTTCGTGCGCAAAACCGAACGTACGCGCACGGGCGATTTCACGCACATACGATGTATTCGCGAAATCGACTTCGAGCGCCTGGCCGGTCTTGTCGACCGCCGGATGACGAAAATCGATCGTAAATTTCAGTTTGAAGCCAAAAAACGGCTCCAGACGGGCGAATTTGTCACCGTCGCGGATTTCGACCGGCTTCGTGACCTTGATGAATTTCTTGGCGGCGTTCTGCTCTTCCACGCCCGCCGACTGGATCAGAAACACGAACGAAGCCGCGCTGCCGTCCATGATCGGAATTTCCTCGGCCGTGACGTCGACGTACAGGTTGTCGATGCCGAGACCCGCGCACGCCGACATCAAATGCTCGATCGTCGAGACGCGCGCGCCGTCTTTCTGCAACACCGAAGCGAGACGCGTATCGCCGATCGCCATGGCCTGCGCAGGAATCTCCACCGGCGTGGCCAGATCCACCCGCGTGAACACGATGCCCGTGTCCGGACCGGCCGGACGGAGCGTCAGGTCGACCTTGCGGCCCGAATGCAAGCCGATGCCGACCGTCTTGACGATCGATTTGATTGTGCGCTGCTTCAACATAATGGTCTTCTATTCGATTGAAAATCCCAATCGGGACTTTTTATTCCATAGCGCGAATTATACTCCATCAACCTCACATCGGGTTTTCACCGAACGTATCAATCTGTTTCCCATCGTTACTTCACGGGAAACCGCGCGGAAAGCGTGACGGGCCGACGCCCGGAACGGAGGCGTTTCCGGACATCGGCCCGCGTAACGGCCAGTCACAAAAGCGTCATTCTGTCGTTGCCCGTCTGCAACATTCGCAGGATCGGGCGACAAAACCGGCGCCCGCGACTAGCTCAACGTGGCGAGAATACTGGCTGCATCGCTGACTTCGAATTTGCCGGGTGCCTCGATGTTCAGCGTCTTGACCACGCCGTCGTCGACCACCATGGCGTAGCGCTGGGAACGGATTCCCATGCCACGCGCCGACAGATCCTGCTCCAGACCAAGCGCCCGCGTGAAAGCCGCACTTCCGTCCGCCATCATGCGCACCTTGCCCGAGGTGTGCTGATCGCGCGCCCACGCGCCCATGACGAACGCGTCGTTGACGGACACGCACCAGATCTCGTCGATACCGGCCGCCTGAAACGCGGCGGCGTGTTCGACATAACCCGGCACATGCCTTGCCGAACAGGTCGGCGTGAACGCGCCCGGCAATCCGAAGATCACCACGCGCTTTCCCGCGGTCTGTTCGCGCACGTCGAAACTGTTGGGCCCGATCGTGCAGCCTTCGCGTTCGTCTTCGATCAACTCATAGACGATCGCGTCCGGCAGCTTTTCACCCACCTGAATCATGCTCAGTCCTTTACATCGATGCGGCTTGCATCCGCACGTTTTCGTGTCGCAGTGAACCCGAGCTTCGCCGACAGTTACCCGATCCGCTTCGCGAATACGAAGAGGGCATCTGTCCCCGCCGCGTATCTGACGAAACGCGGCCTTGTTCGCCGTTCACCCGCCACGCCCGTGCATGTCGCTGCTGGCACGTATCAACCGTGCCGCAGCGCAGCCCAGCCTGCGGTTAGTCCGCCTGCTTGCGCAGGAACGCCGGAATATCGTACGTGTCGACGCCCTTTTCCTGCAACGCCTGCACGTGCGAAGCCGCCGTATCACGCGACGTGCGCCACACAGCCGGCGTATCCAGCGAGCCGTAATCGGCCGCGCCCGTGTGATGCTGCTGCGGCGTGTACGCATGAGCGCCGACCGGCTGGTTATCGGTGCCGGTACGCAGAAGCGTCATCGGTGCCGATTGCTGCTTCTTCGCCGCACGGCCGAGACCCGTTGCCACCACCGTCACGCGCAGCGCGTCGCCCATTGCATCATCGTAGACCGCGCCAAAAATCACGGTTGCGTCTTCTGCAGCATAGCTCTTGATCGTGTTCATCACCTCGCGCGTTTCAGACAGACGCAGCGAACGGCTCGACGTGATGTTCACGAGCACGCCACGCGCACCCGACAGGTCCACCCCTTCCAGCAACGGGCTCGCAACAGCCTGCTCCGCCGCGAGACGCGCGCGATCGACACCGGCAACCGTCGCCGTGCCCATCATCGCCTTGCCCTGCTCGCCCATCACCGTCTTCACGTCTTCAAAGTCGACGTTCACCAGACCGTCTACATTGATTATTTCCGCGATACCAGCGACTGCGTTGTTCAGCACGTCATCTGAGCACTGGAAGCATTTGTCCATCTCGGCGTCATCGCCCATCACCTC